>JAENJB010000036.1 GCA_016844565.1 Dehalococcoidia bacterium | reverse complement strand
TACATTACCCGCTATCCGATGACTCATCGGCAAACCGAGATAGAACATCAACACGGAGGGGTACAGGTGCTTGACAGTCTTCCGGATGATAGATCTCAGCCCGCCTTCGTAAGATGGTTCCGACCTCAGGCCCTTTTCCTGAGGGTCAAGAACAGATGTGAGTGGTGGGGCTTATTCTCTGCTCGACGTTTCATGGTGGGGAGGATATACTAAAGCTTGAATGGAGTCCGCAGGAAGAGGTCAACGGATTTGCTCACGAAGGACGAAGATGGGGTTCAATCGGTAACCTATAGCCGGTACAAGGATGGCGAGTGGTCATCTATTTCCACCCCCGTGCCTCGGGAGTTGCCTCTCGCGGTGTATGTCAATGAGCGGGAGCTAGTGACCATCCTTTGCACTCCGGTCAAATTAAATTTTCTGATCGTCGGCTATCTGTATGTTGAAGGAATCATCTCCCACCCCGGTGAGATAACGAGCATGCGCGTTTGCATTGAGGATTCCCTGGCTGATGTCAGGTTGAGCAAGTCACATCTGGCTCTGCCTGAGCGGCGGGTGCTAACCACCGGCTGCGGGGGAGGGGTAGCTTCTCTCGCGGACACAAAGGAAATAGCTCCGGTGGAATCCAGGCTGACGGTGGCTCCGGGGCAGATCCTTTCTTTGATGAAGCGGATGCAGGAGCAAGCCACGCTTTTTGAGCTTAGCGGTGGAATGCATACTTCTGCGCTGGCCGACGAGGGGAATGTGCTGGTGATAGCGGAGGATGTGGGGCGTCATAACACCCTGGACAAGATTCTGGGTGAGTGTTTGCTTCGGAACATACCCACTGAAGAGCATCTCCTCGTGACGACCGGCCGCCTCTCCTCGGAGATGGTCATCAAGGCGGCGCGCATGAGGGTGCCTATCGTAGTGTCCCGCAGCTCGCCCACGAGCAGTGCCATCGCCCTGGCGCAGCGGTTTGGCATTACCGTCGTGGGATATGCCCGGGGAAGCCGTCTTTCCGTTTACACTGTGGAGGACAGGATCGGAAGAGACGGAAGCTAGCGCGACTTTGCATGCGGATTGCCTATCACCTATAATACTTTTAGTTGTTTGTTCATGAAAGAAGCACGGAGTAGAGGAGGTAGTCCAAGATGCCTAGATTCGCGGGATTAGGGGGATGGGAATGGCTCGTCATCCTCGTCATCGTGATACTTATATTTGGAGTTGGCAGGCTGGCCGGCTTGGGCCCGGCCCTGGGTAAGACTATCCGGGGATTCCGCAAGTCTCTGAAGGGGGAGGAGGAGGAAAAGCCCGAGGTCCCGACGCAGACGCCCCGCGAGGGGAAGGTTGAACCACCAGGCAAGTCCGACGCGCGGTAATCAGGCGGGAACCAACCTGTACGAATTGGTTGCGCTTTCGAAGGCCCGCCCCCGAGATGTCTAGTTTCTCACCGGATGCGGTATGGATGTCTTAGGCATCGGTTTTGGTGAACTACTACTGATTCTCCTGGTGGCGCTCTTGATTGTGGGCCCGGAGAAACTACCGAAGATTGCACGGACCATCGGCCGGGTTTCGCGCCAGATAAATCAGGTGTCAGCGGACTTCACGAAGGAGCTCAAACGCGAAACCGAGGAAGTTGAAGCTGCCGGCAGGGGCGTGAAGCAGGCGGTGGCTCAAGACCTCCCCAAGATGGAAGTCCCGCATTCTGATGTTGCACTTACTCGTATGTTGGAAGGAGAGAGCCGTTCTGCTGAGGGCATGCAAAAGGAGCAAGAGGTCAGGAAAGACCGCTGAAAGCATCGAGACTGGGTTTCATCACTATCTGGGAATTGCATGAGCAACGGCAAGGAGCTTAGTCTCTTAGGACACTTAAAGGAACTGCGTAACCGCCTGTTCTTCTCGGCCATCGCCGTTGCCGTCTTCATGGTGCCTGCCTTCTATCTCACCCGCTACGTTCTCCTTTTCTTCAAATCTCTGGCGCCCGGGATTGAGTTGGTTTTTACCGGGGCCACGGAGATGCTGGCCACATACATGAAGGTGTCTATCTACCTGGCTCTTGCCATGGCACTGCCTTTCGTCTTCTTCCAGGCTTTCATGTTTGTTTCCCCGGGTCTCAGCAGCCGGGAAAAGCGATACGTCTATGTGCTGCTACCGGGGGTGGTTTTCTTCTTCATCGCCGGTGTGGTGTTCTCCTATGTTGTCTTGCTTCCGCCGGCGCTGAAATTCCTGCTCACCTTCGGCCAGGATATCGCCCGGCCTCTAATCGAGGTGGGGAACTACGTGTCTCTGGTGTCCCGGCTCCTTTTCTGGACAGGTGTGGTGTTCGAGATACCAATGGTGATGTACTTCTTAAGTAAGCTTGGTGTGGTGAGCGCTCGGGCCCTGGCCAGGGGCCGCAAGATAGCTTTGGTAGGGGCTTTCATACTGGGTGCCATGATTACACCAACCATAGACCCTGTGAATCAGACCTTGATATCGCTGCCTATTTTCGCGCTATATGAGATCGGCATCTGGCTTGCCAAACTGGCAGGGCGAGGCCGAAGAGCAGTCTAGTTGCAGGTGCAGGATGAAAGATGGAATAGTGGGGTAGTGACTGTCGCGCCTCATCGGGGTTTCCTTTTGGGGAGACTCGCCTTATAATCTTCCCTGGGCCATTGTCAATCTTCGGGGGAGGTAGCCATGCCGATTTACGAGTTCCTTTGTCCCAAGTGTGAGTCCGAGTTTGAACTCATGCGTCCTGTCAGCCAGTCCGGGGAGGTTGGTCTATGCCCGCGCTGTAGAACCGCGGGACGGAAACTGGTCTCTGTTTTCGGTTCAACAGTAGACACGTATACGGTGAAGGTGCCCGCGAAACCGGCTTTCAGAAAGAAGGCCGCCACGAAGAAGAAGATGGGCAGGTGACGGTGGGAGGAAGTCTGAGCTAACCTGAAGTTGATATTAGCGTTCTAATATGTATGTACGAGGCGAGGAGGGGTGTGCCCCCGGCTGTGGGCTTGACAAGTTGAAGATCGTTTCCTAGAATGCTGTCAATTTTATCATCGGATTCAGGGGGTTGAGCACTGTGCTAGTGTAATCTACTTTCGGCGCAAATACTCAGGTCGTAGGAGGGAAGATGATTAAGGTCACCAACTTAAGTAAGCGGTTTGTAACCGATCGTGGGGAAGTGAAAGCGGTGGTGGGGGTCACTTTCGATGTGCCGAAGGGGGCCTTTTTCACCCTTCTCGGCCCGAGCGGGTGCGGCAAGAGCACTACTTTGAGGTGTCTGGCCGGACTGGAGAAGCCCGAGCAGGGTGAAATCATCATCGGGGACACGGTGATGTACTCTTCTGAGAAGGGCATTTCGGTGCCGCCGGACAGGAGGGATGCGGGGATGGTGTTCCAGTCCTACGCTATCTGGCCGCATATGAAGGTCTTTGACAACGTAGCCTTTCCCCTCCAGGTGAAGTCGAAGGGTCTCAATTCTGCTCAGATCAGAGAGAAGGTTAAGAAGACGCTCGAGTTGGTGCGGATGGAAGGCTATGAGGACCGGCCAGCGACACAGCTCAGTGGCGGTCAGCAACAGCGGGTTGCCATGGCAAGGGCTCTCTTGCAGGAGCCCCGGGTGCTGCTCATGGATGAACCATTGAGCAACCTTGATGCCAAACTCAGGGAACAGATGAGGGTGGAGGTGCGTGACCTGGTGCATCGTCTGGGGCTGACCACCGTATACGTGACTCATGACCAGCTGGAAGCCTTCGCGATGTCGACGAAAATAGCGGTGATGTTCGAAGGCAGGATTGTGCAGATTGGAACGCCGTGGGAGATTTATACGCAGCCGGCGAACAAATTCGTCGCCGTCGCTGATTTTGTGGGCCTGGCCAACTTCTTCGAGGGAAAAGTCGTGGGTGGTGTGGGGGCCAGTGGTAGAGGCACGATAGAGACGACGATGGGAACTCTGGAATGCACTGTCCCGGAGGGAATGAGCACAGGCGGGAAGGTCCTGATTTCTGCCCGCCCGGAGGTGGTGCAGGTGAGCAGGGAGAAGCCGTCAGGAGGAGGAGCTATTATGCTCGGTGAGGTGGAACGGGCGATATTCCTGGGAGAGTACTTCGATGTCCGGATAAGGATTGGAGCGGAGACGGTGAGGGCAAGGCTGGGGCCGTATTTTGAGGTGAAAGATGGGGACAAGCTGTACGTGCAGATAGCTGGCAGCAGCTGTTCGGTGATGCGTTCGGAGAGCGTGGCTTCCGCAAAGCAGTAAAAGAGGGCCGTCGCAGGCTGGGTGTGCAGATGGCGGCTCAGTGAGAAGAAGGAGGGAAACGTGAAGAGAATTGGTTACGGGATGGCGGTTCTGGTGGTGGTCTTCGGTCTGTTGATTGCGGCCTGTGCCGCTCCATCTCCAACTCCAACTCCAGCTCCGGCGCCGACCCCGCAGGGGCCAACGACGGGGACGGCTCCTGCCGCGCCAGCCGCGGCCAGCGAGCAGCAGTTGATTGAGGCGGCGAAGAAGGAGGGGGGCACAGTAGTCTTCTGGACCCATTCACTCGATGAGCCAGCCAAGGTCTTCGTCCCGTTCGAGAGGAAGTACCCATTCCTGAAGGTCGAATACTGGGACGCACCGGGTGGCAGTGATGCGGTGATTAAGATACTGCTGGCGAACAACGCGGTTCCGGCCTATACCTGGGACAACGTTGTTGGATGGGAAAACCAGCCGACGGGCCAAGATTTCTATCGCAACATAGGCATGAGCTTGAGGGCGCCGATGTACAACACCGACCTCGTGAAAGAGGTGGATGCGCCCCATGCCTGGGAGGATCTGGCGAATACCAAGTGGGCGGGGAAGTCGCTGATGTCAACCTCGGGTGACGAGGTCCCGCTGCTCTTCGCCTATTACTGGCGAGAGGGGGACAAGCTGAACTGGGACAAGTCTTTCAAGTTCTGGACGGATGTGGTGGCGAAGACCAAGCCCCGCGCGCAACGCGGCTTCACCGCGCCTACTCAATTCCTCGTGGCCGGGGACGTGTCCATCTTCTTGGTCAATTCCCTGAATACCGGTATACGGAACATGGTATTGGGAGCACCGATAGACATAGCCCCGGTGCCGTTTGTGGTTGGCAGCCCCTGGTCTATCTCTCTGGTAAAGGACGCGCCTCATCCCGCCTCGGCCAAGCTACTGGTCAACTGGTTGACCGGGGAGGGGATGCAGCACTATTCCGATCTGCAGCAGGTCTCGGCCCTCAATCCGAAAGTTTACGCCAAACAGTACGCTGGAGGGCTGCTGGCGAAGAAAGGCATCAAGGTATTCTACACACCGTCCTCCCTCTATACCGCGGAAAACAACAAGATTTCCGGTGACTTCTGGTTCAAGTTGTTGAGTGTTAGGTAGGCACTGACGCTACTCTGACAGGAGGCACCCGGGGGCTGCTCCCTTCAGCTCCGCAGGGTGCCTCCTGTACGCTGGAAGATTGGGAGGCCGGTGTTGACTGCATTCGCCAGTCTGAGAGGTGCCCTGTCCACGCGCGAAGGGTGGGCTGGTCTCCTGAGTTCCAGGAGATTCGTCCTTGTTCTGGTCACTATCGTGGTGGGTGCCCTGGCCCTCATCCCGCTCTTCTTCCTCGTCTGGGACAGCTTCAAAGATGTCCGCATCGGCAATATCTTTGACCCCAGCCTGACCAACTTTACCCTCAAGAATTTCCGCGATGTGGCTGCCGACCCCAGGGCGTTCATGATGCTGGGAAACAGCTTCATCTTCGCCTTCGCCTCCATGACCGTTGCCTTCCTGTTCGGCGGCGGCATCGCTTTCATTGTGGAGCGCACCAACGCTCCTCTGCGGAATGTGGCCTACGGGCTGATGTTCATACCCCTTATCATGCCGGGCATGATCAAGGCGGTGGCCTGGGTACTGCTCCTCAGCCCCCAGATGGGGCTGCTTAACAAGTTGTGGTTCGCCATATCCGGCTCCGCCGATCCCGTCTTCCAAGCCTATTCCCTGCCGGCGATGGTCTGGGTGGAAGGCCTGTCGATGTCGCCGCTGACCTTTCTGATGCTGGGGGCGGCGTTGCGGACGATGGACCCCTCTCTTGAGGAAGCAGCTTACACGGCCGGTTCGGGTAGGGCACGAGTCCTTTTCAGGATTACCTTGCCGCTGATGACCCCTGCTCTGGCGGGCATCGGTTTGCTGCAGTTCGTGCGTGGGCTCGAGACCTTTGAGGTTCCGCTCCTGATGGGGATGCCGGCCGGGATTCCTGTATTCTCTACCCAAATCTACTGGATAGTCAGAGAGGTGAGTCCGCCGGAGTACGGGATCGGGTTTATCTACGGCCTTACGGTAATCGTCCTGGCCATGGCCGGACTCCTCCTGTACCAGAAGATGATGGGGCGTGCCGGGCAATATGCCACGGTCACAGGGAAGGGCTACCGCCCTCGCCTGATCGACATCGGCAGGTGGCGCTGGGCGGCGACCGGCTTCATATTGTTCTTTCTCTTCTGTGCGGTTATCCTGCCGTTCCTGGTGCTGCTCTACTCTTCGTTTCTTCCTTTCTACCAGGTCCCCTCGGCGAGGGCCTGGTCCGCGCTCACTCTGCAAAACTACCAGGAGCTCTTCACTCGCCCAGACATTGTGATGGCGTTGAAGAACACGGCTATCCTATCTTCGATAGTCAGCGTGGGGGCTGTGCTGATGGCGACGATGGTTTCCTGGATGGTTGTCCGGCTGCGTACAAAGGCCAGCCGGATTCTGGATGGCCTGGTATTCGTCCCCTATGCCATACCGGGCATAGCCATGGGATTTGCCTTCATGATCGTCTTCCTTTCTTTTCCCAACCCCATATACGGGACCATCTGGATCCTGGTGCTGTGCTATTTCACCAGTTTCCTGCCTACGGCGACCAGGTTCACCCACGCCGGGGTAGCCCAGATCAAGGCGGAACTGGAGGAAGCGTCGGCTGTAAGCGGGGCGAACCTCCTGACGACACTCCGGCGAATTGTCATTCCCCTCATGCTGCCTTCTCTGGTAGCCGGTGCTCTCTACATATTCCTGCTCACGGTTAAGGTGATGTCAGCGGCGGCTATCCTTTTCACGCCGAAGACCATTGTTGTGGCTACCATGCTCTTCCAACTCTGGAACCAAGGAAGTATACCTCAGGTGGGCAGCCTTTCCGTATTGATTATCATGGCTGGCACCATCTTGACCATTGTGTCCCGCAAGCTGTCTCAGCGCCGCGCTATAGTGGCGGAAGTATAAAAGAAGAGGTCGTTGCTCTCTAGTCCTATTGGACTAATCAAGAAGGGAGAAGGGGAAGTAATCATGTCTATAGGAACCTTTTCCAGGACAACTTTTCGCGGCTGGTTGGGGGGATTGGTGGAGCCGCGAAAGATGGTGCTTATTCTGGTCACCTTATTTGTGGGCGCCGGGGCTCTGATTCCCATCTTCTTCCTGGTCTGGGACAGCTTCAAGAATGTCTATGTCGGCAACCTCTTCGATACGAGCCTGACTAATTTCACCCTGAAGAACTTCCGTGAGGCCTTCGCTGACCCGCGGGCTTTGGGTATGCTGGGCGACAGTTTTCTATTCGCCTTCGGCTCCATGGTGGTGGCCTTTTTCTTCGGCGGCACGATCGCGTTCCTGGTAGAGAGGACAAATACGCCGTTGAGAAATCTTATGTACTCCTTGATGTTCATTCCCCTGGTAATGCCCGGCATGCTTAAGGCCATCGGCTGGATCCTCTTCCTTAGCCCTACCATCGGTCTGTTCAACAAGGTCTGGTTTGCCATGGGGTTCGTTGACCCAATCTTCAATGCCTACTCCATCCCGGCCATGTTCTGGGTGGAGGGCCTTTCCGAAACCCCGATGACATTCTTGTTTCTAGGGGCCGCTCTCAGGGCAATGGACCCCTCTCTGGAAGAGGCGGCCTATACCGCCGGGGCGGGCAAGTTCACCACTCTTGCCAGGATCACTCTCAGGATGATGACCCCGGCTCTGGCAGGTATGGCCCTGTTGCAGTTTGTGAGGGGCATAGAGGCATTTGAAGTGCCGTTGCTCATGGGGGCGTCGGCTGGCATCCATGTGTTTGCTACCAACATTTATTTCGCTGCGCGGGAGATAAACCCACCTCTCTACGGGCAGGCATTCGTGTTTTCTCTGGTGCTGGTTTCCCTGGCGCTAATGGGTCTCGTTCTGTATCAGAGGATGATGGGCCGCGCCGGGCAGTATGCTACGGTGACCGGCAAAGGCTATCGCCCTCGCCTGCTGGACCTGGGAAAATGGAAGCCGGCGGCTACTGGCTTCATCTTTCTTTTTATTATCTTTGCGGCTGTCCTGCCCTTCCTCATCCTTCTCTATGCTTCGTTCCTGCCTTACTACCAGGTCCCCTCGGCAAAGGCCCTTTCTGTCATGTCGTGGGATAACTACAGGTCGTTGCTGGGGCGCAGTGATGTTCTCCTCACCATCAAGAACACGGCGATTCTCTGCGGGATTGTGAGCGTCGGGGGCATGATTATCGCGACCATTGTTTCCTGGATAGTGGTGCGTATGCGGACCAAGGGCGCCAAACTGCTGGACGGACTGGTCTTCATCCCCTATGCTGTGCCCGGCATAGCTTCGGGGTTTGCCTTTATGATTGTCTTCCTCACCTTCCCCAACCCCATCTACGGGACCATCTGGATCCTGGTGATAGCTTACTTAGTCCAGTTCATGCCCATAGGCACAAGATTTACCCACGCCGGGGTAGCGCAGATCAAGGCGGAGCTGGAGGAGGCGGCGGCTTCCAGCGGCGCCAGCCTGGTCACCATACTGCGACGCATCATCATTCCCCTTATCCTGCCTTCGTTGATCGCAGGAGGCCTGTACATCTTCCTACTCAGCGCCAAGGTCATGTCGTCGGCGGCCATCCTCTACACCCCGGACTCCACCGTGCTGTCGGTCATGATCTTCCAGCTGTGGAATGAGGGGAGCATACCCATGGTGGGTTCCCTGGCAGTATTGATGATAATCGCGTTCACCATCCTCACCATTCTCTCGAGAAGGGTGGGACAGAGGCGAGCCATGACGTCCGGACTTTAGGGTCTAACCTGGCCGCTGCCGAAGATAAGCCACTTGTAGGTGGTTATTTCCTTCAATCCCAGAGGGCCACGGGCATGGAACTTCTGTGTGCTGATGCCAACTTCAGCGCCCAGGCCGAACTGGCCGCCATCGGTGAAGCGGGTGCTGGCGTTGACATAGACGCAGGCGGCATCCACTTCGTCAAGGAAGCGCATGGCCGATGAGTAGTCCTCGGTGACAATCGCCTCGGAGTGGCCTGAGCCGTAGCGCTCGATATGCTCCAGCGCCTCGTCCATGGTATCCACCACTTTGACGGCTACGGTGAGGGAAAGGAACTCCTTCCCCCAATCTTCATCGGTGGCCGGAACGAGCTTCAGCGATGGGAGGGGCGCGAGAATGGAAAGGGCGCGCTTGTCGCCATGTATCTCCACCCCTGCCGAGGCCCACTCTCTCGCGATCAAGGGGAGATAGCTTGGAGCAACGTCAGCGTGCACCAGCAGACAGTCGAGAGCGTTGCACACCGTTGGGCGCTGGACTTTGGCATTGTAAGCGATGCTGACCGCCTGCGGTACCTGGGCGCTCCGGTCAACGAAGATGTGGCAGACACCGATGCCTCCGGTGACCACTGGCATGGTTGCCTCCTGCGAGACATATCTTATGAGTTCGGCTCCCCCGCGGGGAATAAGCAGGTCCACGAAATCCTTCATCCTTAGCAGGTGGCTAACTGCGGCTCTGTCAGTGGATTGGATAAGCTGGACGGCTCCCTCGGGCAAGTCGGCCTCGGTGGCAGCCTGCCGGGCTAGATTGGCCAGAGCGACGTTGGAGTGGACAGCTTCCTTCCCGCCGCGAAGCACAACGGCGTTGCCTGCCTTGAGACAGAGGGCGGATATGTCTATGGTCACGTTGGGGCGGCTCTCATACACTACCGCGATGACGCCCAGGGGGACCCTCTTCTTGCCTATGCGGAGCCCGTTGGGCATGGTGCGCATGTCGAAGATCTCTCCCACCGGGTCGGGGAGGGCGGCAACCGCCCGCACGTCCTGCGCCATACCTTCCAGGCGGGCCCGGTTGAGCAAGAGCCGGTCGAGCATGGCAGCTCCCATTCCGGAGGTCCTGGCTTGCGTCAGGTCCTTCTCATTGGCTGCCAGGATTTCAGCGCTTCGTCGAACCAGGTTGTCAGCCATGTTCAGTAAGGCGTTGTTCTTCTTCTCTGTTGAGATGAGAGCCAGCTTTCGGGCAGCCGACTTTGCTTCTCTGCACTTGCTTTCCACTTCGTTGACTATGTTTTGCATCTTCCTGCTCTCCTCAACTCAGCAAGACCATGTTGTTGCGGTGTACTACTTCGGTGCCGCACACATGGTTGACCAGGGAAGCTATCCTCTTGGAGTGGCTCCCCTTGATAAGGGCGATCTCTCTCGAACTGTAGTTTGAGATTCCACAAGCAAAGGCCTCGCCTGCCTGGTCCACTATGTCCACGATGTCTCCGCGCTGAAAGTCGCCTTGCACTTCCCTGATTCCCGCTGGCAGCAAGCTCTTTTCCTTTTCCCGGAGGGCGAGTAACGCCCCCTCGTCCACCACTATTCTCCCCTGGGAGGCACGGTTGGTCAGCATCCAGCGTTTGCGGCTTTCAAGTCTTGTCATGTGGGACGGGAAGAGTGTTCCGCAGGGTTCCCCGGAAGCGGCCTTGAGCAGGATGCCTGGCTCCCGGCCATCGGCGATGATGACATTCACGCCAGAGGCCGTAGCCAGCCTGGCGGCTTCAATCTTGGTGGCCATGCCTCCGGTGCCCAGGGTGCTCGCGCTGCCTCCGGCCAGGCTTTCGATCCGGTCATCAATCCTTTCCACGCGCGTGATAAGCCTGGCATCCGGACAAGAGTGGGGGTCGGAAGTGAAGAGGCCGCCTATGTCGGTGAGGATGACAAGCAGGTCGGCGTCGACCAGATTGGCCACCATGGCTGAGAGGTTGTCATTGTCCCCGATCCGGTTTCCGCGAATCTCGTCAATGGCCACCACGTCATTCTCATTGATAACAGCTATTACCTGGAGTTCCATCAGCGCGAGAAGGGTGTTGCGGGCGTTCAGGTATCCATGTCGGTCGGTGAGGTCTTTCCTGGTAAGAAGGGCCTGCGCGACGGTGATCTTGTGCAACCCGAAAAGCTGTTCATAAACGTGCATCAAATGGCTTTGGCCCACCGACGCGAGCACCTGCTTGAAAAGAAGCGCTCTGCTCTTCTGAGATATGGCGAGTTCATGTCTCCCAGCAGCTATGGCGCCCGATGAGACTATGATTATCTCTTGCCCCTGGTGGTGCAGGTGCGCTATCTGCTCGACGAGGCTGGACATGGTCGGTAGGTGAAGCTGGCGTCCTCCTGCGGTGAGCAAAGACGTGCCCAGCTTGACCACCAGCCGCTGATATCCCGAGGCGATTACCAAATGCTCTCTCCCTTCATCACTGACCATATTATAGCAAGCAGAACGGGGGATTGAACAGTATCGGCCTTGATTCTTGGACTAATGTTTGCTGTTGCCGGCATGTCCCTGTGTGCTAAACTTTCATAGCATCGGTGCAGTGCACCTGCCTGGCGCGAGGTTGAAGTGAAACTCTCTGGCATGCTGGAAATAGTGCGGGAGATACCCGCTATAAATGGCCTGCAGGCTCTTGTGGCTCGTCAGGGACAGCACAGGGTCCAGGTGCTTGAAGCGGCCAAGCCATGCCTGATAGCTGCGCTTCATGAGAGTGCGAAGGGTCCGGTGATTGTGCTGTGCGCGAATCCGGAGGCAGCCCGAGAACTTCATGAGCAACTGGTTCATTGGTGTCCCGAAGGTGCGCTCCTCTACAGGTTTCCGGAGAGGGATGCCTTGCCTCACGAGCGCTTGGCTGCGGACCCGGCCGTGGTGATTGAGAGGATGAAGACTCTCTCGGCTCTCAGCGGATGGGGTGGGGGAATGGCAGGGAGGGCGGTTGACATAATGTCACGCGGGCCTCTTGTACTGACCTCAGTAGTGACTTTGATGACACGAATGCTGTCTCCTGAGCGGCTCCGTGCCCTGGCTCGGGAGATGAAGGTCGGTATGGTGGCCGAGCCTGACTGGCTGATCGCGCAATGGGAAGCGGCGGGATATGACCGCGAGGATACTGTGGAGGTGCCCGGGACCATGGGCCGGCGGGGAGGCATCGTGGACATTTTTCCGATCACCAGTTCTTTTCCGGTGCGAATCGAATTCGTCGGGGACAAGGTGGAGAGCCTGCGGCTCTTCGACCCGGCGAGCCAGAGGTCCTTGGAGGCGGTGCAATCGGTTATAGTGACGCCAGCGGCGGAGCTGCTCTTTCCGCAGGGAGAAGGCAGAGAAGCGTTTGACCGCTTTCTGAAGGGGCTGGATTTGTCTGGCTGCGATGCAAGAACCAGAGAGGAAATGGGGAAGGAAATTGCTCAGCTGGTTGAGGGACAGAGGTTCGAAGGTGCGGACTTCTATCTGGCTCCGTCCAACGACGGCATGATGCTGGATTTCTTACCTTCGAACTCCCTGCTCATTCTCAACGAACCCGAGGAAGTCATTTCGGCTGGCGAAGAGCTGGAAGTGGAGGTAGAGCAGCTCTGGGAACAGCAACTGCAGCGAGGCAGTCTGCCACGAGATTTCCCAAAACCCTACTGGCCACGTTTGGAATGGCAGAAGAGGTTAGAGAAGGTCCACCGCAGGCTTTCTCTTAGGAGATGGCTTTCCCGTGATGGGGATGAAATCTCCCTGCCCTTCGAACCATCACCCAGGTATGGTGGGCATCTACCTGTTTTCCTCGAGGGGGTCAAGAAGTCGTTGAAGGGGAAAGGACGTCTGGTGGTGGTCACCCAGCAAGCGGAACGGCTCTCTGAGCTGCTGGCTGATTGCGACGTCATCGCGCCGGTGACGGAGAATCTGCAACCTCGCGGCATCCATGGCTCGCTTTCGCTAGTACATGGTTCATTAGCTGAAGGTTGGATGGTGGACAAAGCGGTCACGCTCCTGACTGATACCGAGCTTTTTGGAATAACTAAGAAGCCATTGCTGGTCAAGCGACGCCCGGTGCGCCGCGGTGGTTTTGTCTCGGTGCCTTCTCCTGATAGCTATGTGGTGCATATCGACCATGGTGTTGCGCGGTTTGCCGGTGTGACCAGGCGAAGCTTCGGAG
>JAENJB010000182.1 GCA_016844565.1 Dehalococcoidia bacterium | reverse complement strand
GCACCAGGCCGGCGATGGAGAAGAGCAGCACTGCGAACCAGTTCCCGACTCCCAGAATTAGCAGGATGACGAGCAGCGCCAGGGCGGCAGTGGATGGGAAGAGAAGTTTGCGGAGCAGATTCCGGCCTGTGGTCTGCCTCCAGCCGATGAGGGTGCATCCTCCCAGGATGGCGATAAGCCCCACGAAGATGGGGCCCACCACATTATTGAAGAATGGCGCTGATACAGATACCTTCACTCCCCGCACCGCTTCGGAGATCAGGGGGAAGACGGTACCCCAGAAGATGGCGAAGGTGGCGGCCACCAGGAAGAGGTTGTTGAGCAAGAACATGGCCTCCCGGGAGAGAAAGGAGTCCAGCTCATCCTCGCTCTTCAGGTCGGAGAGGCGGTCGAAGAGAAGGCCGAAGGCCCCAAGCAGCGTCAGTCCGATGAAGCCGAGAAAGAATGGCCCGAGGTTGGACTGGCCGAAGGTGTGCACCGAGGAGAGTATGCCGCTCCGGGTGAGGAAGGTGCCGAAGATGGACAGGGCGAAGGTGACGATGATAAGTACCATATTCCATATCTTGAGCATGCCCCTGCTCTTCTGAACCAGCACCGAGTGGAGGAAAGCGGTGCCGGTGAGCCATGGCAGGACGCTGGCGTTTTCCACCGGGTCCCAGGCCATGTAGCCGCCCCATCCCAGTTCGACATAGGCCCACTGCATGCCGGCAATGTTCCCAAAGGTCAACGAGAGCCAGGCGATCAGGGTCCAGATCCTGACGCTCCGCAGCCACTCGTCGCCCAGCTTTCGAGTTATCAGTGCGGCCATGGCGAAGGCGAAGGGAATGGTGAAGCCCAGGTAGCCGACCAACAAGGGGCCAGGATGCGTTATCATCCCGGGGTTCTCCAGGAGGGGGTTCAGCCCCTGTCCCTCGGTGGGAGTGAAGGGCAGGGTCTCGAAGGGATTGCTGATGAAGACCATGAGGAGGAGGAAGAAGCCCTGGGTGAAGGCGAGGATCGCCGTGACATAGGGCATAAGCTCGCGGTGCTTTTCGCGGTTCTGCCAGAGCACCACCACGGAGAAGATGGCCAGCAGCCATGTCCAGAAGAGGAGGGAGCCCTCGTTGCCCGCATAGAAGGCTGCCAGGGTGTAGGTGAGGTTCATGTCGGTTGAACTGTAGTTGGCGACATAACTCAATCGGAAATCGTGGGTCAGGAAAGCCGTGATGAGGGCGATAGAGGCCACGGTAACCAGCCCCGCCATGGCCCACATGCCGTTCCGGTAGCTGGACTCGAGCTCGGGATACCCCCGGCGCGCAGCGACTATAGAGGCGATGATCACGTAGATGGAAATCGCCAGGGCGATGGAAATGGCGGCGAAACCTAGGCTAGACAAGGTGCGCTCCTTCGAGCTTCAGACTTTGCGCTCATACCTTGATGGGCAACCTACCATGAGCTTGGTGGCCTGGAAGGTCCCGTCCGGGTTGTACTTGCCCTCGATTATCACCTTCGCTCCGTCCTCGAAGGTATCGGGGACCACCCCCTTGTAGACTACCGGCATGGCCGTCTCGATGTTGGGGGCCGCCCCTTCATCGACGGGATCGGTCATATTGAACTTAAGAATGAAGGTCTTTCCGCTCCGCTCAATGGTTCCCGGCAGCACGGTGCCGTTGACCCTTACCTGTTGCGCCAGAGCCTTGTCACCCAGGTTCTTGAGTTCGCTGGGGGATACGGAGTAGGTGCTATTCGCGAAAGTCTGGTATCCCAGGTACACCATCGCCAGCCCGAGCATGACGGCAGCCACAATAAACCGCTTGCGGTGGCGAGGCTTTCTGGTGGCGGGAGGAGAAGCACTGTCCTTCATATCAACCATATTCTAGCCCTCATCTGCGACTGGGGTAAGGTCAAAGCGTACTGCTGGAGAGGGGGAAACGCCCTGTTTTCTGTGGAAATGTTACCCGTAACGCCTAGAATCCAATGATGATTATATCAGATTCCGGCGTACAGGCGAAATGGCCCTATACTCCCCTCCATCTTTGGGTTAGACCGTTCTCAAAATATACATCATACTACCATAGAGTATGGCTACTGGTCAACCGGCCAAACGGAGAGAAGCTCCCGCGAAAGCGGGCATCCAGAAAGGGTGGTACGACTGGATTCCCTCCGGAGTCTACCCCGTATCGCCGTACGGGGCGGGAATGACATGAAAGAATCGACTCGCTTTGTTCAGCAGCTCGTTTCGCGGGACGCTCGTGGAGAAAACAGAAGAGCCTATACCGCGATATAGGCTCTTCTGAATGTCGGCGAATTGACCCGGCCGCTAGTCGGGCTCGCGCGGGTACGGCGGCTGGTAGGGCTTGGAGATGTTGTGCACCTTATCGGGAGAGAACTCCTTGCCGGCGCCATGGCAGATCTTGCAGGTCTCTACCCTATTGCTGTTCCATTCGTCGGTGGGTGTGGGGTTCGATGTCATCAGCTTGGCGTGGGCATTGGCGCTCTTACTGTCGTGGCAGGATATACACGCCAGCCTTGAGGGTTCGGTCTTCCACGTCCCGGTTGTGTCGGCGCTGTGGCACTTGGTGCAGTTCCTGACGTCCTGGGGGAAGATGACCTCGTTGAATATGTTCGGGTTGCCGGCGTAGAGCTCCTCTGGGAATTCGAGGTAGCGTCCGAAGTGGACCATGTGGACCCTTCTGGAAATCGGCACCGCGCCGTAGCCGCTCCAGCCGCTGGTGGAGGTCCCGCCCGTCCTGATGAAACCGTTGCCGGTGGCGTAGCGGGAGTAGTCGTGGCAGGCCTTGCAGTAGTCAGGATCGAACGGCTCTGCGTGAATCGGCCCCTCATCCAGGTGCCAGATAGTGTCGCCGTGACACTGCTTGCAGTCGGTGGCCACCTTCGGGTCGGGCGTCTCGGTCCCGACCTGGAAGGTTATCAGTCCGAGGGCGGTCTTGCCCATATCCGCCACATCGTCCAACTGGTAGGTGACGTTCCCCGTGTTGCGGGTGACGTTCGGATCGCTGTAGTCGAGCGGGTCCGAAAGCTTCCGGAGGTCGTTGGTCGGGAAAGACGCGTTGCCGATGACGACCAGCGGCTCCATGGTCACGCCCGAGGTCATGCCGCCCCTGGCCAGGGGCAGGCCGCCCTGCTTCCAGCCCATGATGGCGGTGACCCGGCTGTTGTAAATCTCGAACTTCGAGTTGGCGCCCTGGATGTTGCTCCTGATGGTCACCGTGCCGGCGGTGTTGTTGGAGGTGACGGTGACGTCCTTCAGATTGGCCTTGAGCCAGTCCCTGACCTGGTCGGGCGTCTGTAGCCCCACGGGGGCCAGCAGTTCCTGGGGCGGGTTACCATGAATGGCGACTTTGAAGGTGTCGCCTCCCAGGAATATCCAGCCCTTGGTCGGGGAACCATCCGCTGGAAGGCTGTTCGAGAGAGAAGCGCGCAGCTTCGAGTTGCCGTTCTTCGCCGTGCTGGTGAGCACGGGGACGCTGTTGCGTCGCGGACCATAGACGAAGAGGGCCGCGGTCGAGAAATTGGTATTGTCCACCTTGGTGTGGTCTATGGGATTGCCCTTGGAGTCTTTGACCACTATGGTCAGTACCGGCTTCTCGCCCGCAACGTAGAACTTGCCATTGCGGGGGGCCGTCATGCTCAGTACCACCTGGTCATAGGGCTGAGTGACCTTGTGGGAGACGGAAATGGGTTTGACGCCGCCGGTGTCAGGTGTGTGACACCCGGCGCAGGCCGAATCGTTGGCCTGCGGGCCGCCGCCGTGGGCTTTCCGTCCCTCAACGACAGACTTGCCGGTGGCCCAGTTCAAATCATCGTGGCAGGCGCCGCAGGCCAGCCGTGATGGCTGGGTCTTCCATCGGTCATCCACGTGGCAGGTGGTGCAGTTCTCGACGTTGGCCGGAAAGAGGACGCCGGTGTAGTCCTTGAAGACGCCGGTCTTCGGGTCGGTATTCAGTGGGTTCTTGAGATGCTCGCCCATGTGAACGCCGTGCACGCGGTTCACGATCTGATCGGGTATCCTTGTCGTGCCGTCGGCCGGCGAGACGTAGGCGGCGTATCCCTCATTGTTGTGGCAGCTCTTGCAGGTGCGCACGGGGACCGAATCGATGGCCGGGTTGCCGTAGGGGCTGCGTCCCGGGTCTACATGGGCGAAGTAGAACTGGCCGCTTTGAGCCCCACGGTGGCAGGAGGCGCACTTCTCCTTCTCCACTATCTGCTTCTCGACGGTGGCCGTCCCGAGCTGGAAGTCGGTCAGCATGAAGGCCTGGTTCACGGGCGGATCGCCCTTCTTCACCGCCCGGAGGGAGGCCGTGTAGGTGCCCGGCTCCTCGTTGGTGACCGGCTGGAGAGCGTACTTCAGCACATTCCCGGTGACCTGGACGTTGGCATTCGTCAGCAGGTCGATGTAATGGTGCGGCGTCTTGGTGCGATCGGTGGTCGCATTGAGCAGCTTCACCGCCGTTACCGTCCTGGTTGTCTCCTGCGGGCCGTACATGTAAAGGCTGAGGGTTGCGAAGTCGTCCTTGGTCAGCGGGTTGCCGAAATTATCTTTCAGCGTGACCGTGACCGTTGCCCTGTCGCCCGTCTTGAGGAAGGTCCCCTTGGGCGGTTTCGACACCTCGAGGGTCACGTTCATTCCGGCGTCGACGCCGGGAGGCAGAATGACCGGAGTGACCGGCGGGGCCGCAGTCCCGGTACAAGCAGATAGTACGAGCAGGAATAGCAGGGACAGGGCAGGTAGGAAAAGGTAACGCACTAATTTACCGGGAAATGAGATCGCCGCCATCTCGTTTCTCCTTAGCAGGTTTGTAATTTGACTTTGTAGCAGAACCCGTCTCCCACAGGCGGTTTCTGCAACAGTATAGGCTAGCTGTTAGACCATGAAAAAAGCATAAAAACGGGTCGCCAGAAAGTGAAAAATCCGTGAAAAAGAAGCTGCACCGTAAGCGCTTCTATCCTCTCCGGTGGCAGGTAGCGCACTGGGCATCGGTGCGCTCGCCGTGGTCGGCGGGGAACTTCTGGGCACCAGCCAGGCCGGCCTCATGGCAAACGCGGCAGGCCGTCCTGCCGATGTGGCTCGTCGGGATGACTGTCGGGACCTTGTTCACAGTTGCGTCGCCGCCCGGGGGAGGGGCTGGTTCTGGGAAGGTTTCTATCTCACCCGCAATCCTTTCCTTTTCCCATGAGTAGAAGGCCAGGCTGCTCACCACGCCGGCGATGACGGCTAGGACAACCAGAGCTATACCGGCTGGCCAATTGGTCCTGTTCATCGG
>JAENJB010000181.1 GCA_016844565.1 Dehalococcoidia bacterium | reverse complement strand
TGGGATACCGGTACAAACGAGGCCAGCCGGTGGTGCATAGCCCTGATCCGGCATACGATGAAAAAAGGGGGCCCTGATACAGGCTTTGAAAGAAGCTAGGAGCCTGTCCGAGTAATAGCTCGGCGAAGCTATCAGCGGTATAATGGGGCGACATGCGACAAGGAGAGCCGTTGTGAGCAAGACGTTTCGCCCCTATGAGCCTGACCAGGAGTTTTTGATGCCGGCGTCGATGCGGGAGTGGCTGCCAAGCGGACATTTGGCCTACTTTGTCTCTGACCTGGTGGATTCACTCGATCTGTCATCGATCATGGAGCGCTACACGGACGAGGAGCGAGGTTATCCACCCTATCACCCACAGATGATGGTGAAGGTGCTGCTGTATGCGTACTGCGTCGGTGTTCCCTCGTCTCGCAAGATAGCCAAGAGACTGGAGGAGGATATTGCCTTCCGGGTTCTGGCGGCGAACAACACCCCTGACTTCCGCACCATCTCTGACTTCCGCAAGAACCATCTCCAGGCCCTGGCGGCTCTGTTCCTGGAAGTGCTGAAGCTGTGCCAGAAGGCAGGGCTGGTCAAACTGGGGCACGTCTCTCTTGATGGGACGAAGATAATGGCCAATGCCTCAAAGCACAAAGCGATGAGCTACAAGAGGATGAAGGAGGAAGAGGCGCGACTGAACGCAGAAATACAAGACCTGCTCAAGAAAGCCGAAGCTGTGGACGAGGAAGAGGACCGCAGGTACGGCAAGAGCAAGAGAGGCGACGAACTACCCAAAGAACTGGCCTTTCGAGAGGGCCGGCTGAAGAAGATAAAAGAGGCCAGGGTTGCCCTTGAGGCCGAGGCACGGGCAGAAGTTGAGCAAACGCAAGGAACGGGTAAGAAAACGACCGGGGTGCCCGAAGACAAGGCGCAGCGGAACTTCACCGATCCTGAGTCCCACATCATGCCCGCGCCCGGAGGCAAACACTTTGTACAGGCCTACAATGCTCAGGCCGCAGTGGACAGCGCGCACCAGGTGATAGTGGCAGCCGATGTCACGGATCAACCCTCAGACAAGGGTCAGGCAGTGCCGATGATGAAGCAGGTGAAGGCGAATACGGGTCAACTACCTCGCCAGATGTCAGCCGATGCCGGGTACTTCTCCAGCGATGCCGTGAAAGACCTCACCGCTGATGGCATAGATGTCTATATGCCGCCAGACAGGATGCCCCACGCTTACAAAATGCCCGCGGCGCCCCGAGGCCGGATACCGAAGGGTCTATCGATAGTGGACAGGATGCGGCGCAAGCTGAGGACCAAGCAGGGACGGAAGCGCTACGGGCTGAGGAAGGAGTTACCTGAGCCGGTTTTTGGCCAGATCAAACAGGCCAGAGGGTTCCGCCAGTTCCTGCTCAGAGGGCGAGTTAAGGTACGATGCGAGTGGCGCTTCATCTGCACCGGACACAATATGCTCAAGCTGTTCGGGGCACGCAACAGCGGTTTGCTCGGACAGGAGTTTTGGAGCCAAACATCACCAGCATAGACCGGCATGGCGTCCCAATTGATGCGAAGGGGCGTTCAACACGGGACTTCGGGGGCTTCCAGGGAATCCCTGCCGGATTACCCTGACCACATAGACCAATAACGCAAGTATAAGGTCGAGTTAGTCGGACACGCTCCTAGCGACTTTGAGGTAGGATGGAGAAAACGGACACCAAAGTCGGATAGAATAGAGCGACGGAGGTGTCAGAGTGCAAGGGGTTCCTTACGGAAGGTATACCAAGGAGTTGAGGGAAGAAGCGGTAAAGCTGGTGACAGAGGGGAAGTTGTCGTTGAATGAGGCAGCCCGCAGGCTGTCTTTACCGCCATCGACGTTGGCCAACTGGGTGAAAGTATATAAGGCGGGCAAATTGGGGGACGTAGGCAAGAACTACCGGCCCTTGACCGAAATTGAGATGGAGTTGGCCAGGACGAAGAAGGAGTTGGCGGAAGTGAAGATGGAGAGGGACATCTTAAAAAATGCAGCCGCGTACTTTGCCAGGGAGTCGCTGCCCGGTACGCGGCAATGAGAGGATTGCGATTCAACTACTCGCTACGACTCATGCGGCGGATTATGAGCGTATCGGCCAGTGGCTATTATGCCTGGATGGACCGGCCGTTGTGTAAGAGAGCCCGGGAGGAAATGCGGCTGGAGGTGGAGATCAGGGCAGCGCATAAGCGGACCAGGCAGACCTATGGACCGGAGCGGTTGCAGCACGATCTGGCGGAGCATGGTGTCGACGTGGGTATTTGCCGGATCAGGCGTATTCGGAAAAAGCTTGGCATACGCTGCAAACAGAAGAGGAAATTCAAGGCCACCACTAACTCCAGGCATACCCTTCCCGTAGCCAAGAACTTGCTGGGCCAGCAGTTCAAGGTCAGCCAGCCCGACGCCGTGTGGGTCAGCGATATCACCTACATACCGACTGAAGAGGGCTGGCTATATCTGGCAGGGCATAAGGACCTGTTTACCGGTGAGATCGTGGGCTACGCGATGGGAGAGCGTCTCACCAGGAACCTGGTCGCCCAGTCTTTACTTCGAGCCGCCGCCGCCAGGAATCCGGCCAGGGGGATGATCCACCACTCTGACCGTGGCAGTCAGTATTGCGCGTATGAATACCGGCGGATACTCGGCCAGTTCGAGCTGAGAGCATCGATGAGCGGAAAGGGCAACTGCTACGACAATGCGCCTATGGAAAGCTTCTGGGGAACCCTGAAGCAGGAACTGGTGCACCACCGGCATTACACGAGCAGACAGGAGGCGGTCCGGGATATCATCGAGTACATCGAGATCTTTTACAACCGGCAGAGGCGCCAGGCTAGGCTGGGGTTCCTCTCACCGGCGGCCTATGCCCAAAGATTCTACGCCAGACAACCAGCAGCATGAAAGGTTTGGTGTCCACTTTTGACATCCGACCTCAGATTATGCTCTTGCTTTGACTGAGAAGAGCTTCTTTTGCCTTTAGATAGGCAGTGAAATCACTTATGGTATCAAGTTCGTTTA
>JAENJB010000180.1 GCA_016844565.1 Dehalococcoidia bacterium | reverse complement strand
GTCGGCAAAGGCGACCTGAAGAAGCAGATCACCCAGACAGTGGCCAATCTGAAAGTGGCTCTGGAGGCCGGCGGCGCCACCCTCGCCGACGTGGTGCAGAAGCGAGTCTACACCACCGCCATCGATGAGGTAATCAAACTGAGCCAGTGGCGCTGCGACAACTTCCCCGAGCTCTGGGGCAAGCAGAGCGGTGACGAAACGGGAGCACCGGGGACCCTGATTGGCGTGGACAGACTGGGCTGGCCCGAGTTCAAGCTGGAGATCGAGGTCGTCGCCCACATCCCGTGAAGGGAGTGTCCTCTCCCCCCTCGCGGGGGAGAGTTAGAGAGAGGGGGCCTTCGCGGAGAAGGTCACTCTCACCCTATCCCTCTGCCGTCCAAGGAGGGGGATAGACGGAAATAAGGAGGGAGTACATGGCGAGAGACATACTCAAGGTACCCCGGCTCGGCAAACCCATCGGCTCGTACTCATACGGAGCGCGGGTGAAGGGCGGGACCCTGCTTCTCATGGCCGGTGTGGTACCCATTGACGACAATGGCAAGCTGGTCGGCAAAGGCGACCTGCAGAAGCAGATCGCCCAGGTGGTGCATAACCTGAAAGTGGACCTGGAGGCCGCCGGCGCCAGGCTCGAGGACGTGGTCCAGATGCACACATACACCACCGACATGGACGGGATGGTGAAACTGTCGAAGTGGCGGTGCGACAACTTCCCCGAGCTCTGGGGCAAAGAGCCCGGTGACGAGACGGCGGCGCCCAGCACCCTGATCGGCATCAAGAGATTGGGCTGGCCTGAGTTCAAGCTGGAGATCGAGGTCGTCGCCCACGTACCGTGAGCTTTCAACAGCAACCTGTTAAGCCGCGCTTCTTCTACGGATGGCTCATCGCCGTGGTGGCGATGCTCACCCTGGCTGTCGCCTATGGTGTCCGCTACTCCTTTTCCGTCTTCTATGTCGAGATTCTGGACGCTTTCCACTGGGGCAGACCCCAGACCGCGGCCATCTTCTCTGTCAACGTGATCGTCTACGGAGCGATGGTGCCCGTAGCTGGGGCTCTTGTTGACAGGTTCGGGCCGAGGAGAGTGCTGCCTCTGGCCACCCTGCTGCTGGCCCTGGGCACCGCCGCGCTGAGCCAGGCCACTGCCCTGTGGCATTTCTATTTTCTTTACGGCTTCGTGGTCGCCATATCCATCGCGTCGGTGGGCTTTGTGCCGTTCGCCGCTATCCTATCCAACTGGTTTATCCAGAAGCGCGGCGCTGCCTTTGGGATACTGTCCGCCGGCTTCGGGATTTCCTATTTCTCAGCCTTGTTCAGCGACTATCTCATCTCGACGCTGAGCTGGCGGGGAGCCTATCTCGTCATCGCCGGCATCGTGCTGGCCGTCATACTCCCGCTCGTAATCCTGTTCGCCAGGCATAGACCGGAAGATATGGGCCTCTTGCCCGATGGAATGGAGAGACAGGCGCTGGCAGCCCGGTCGGCCAGCCAGAGAGTCACGACGACAGTCACAGATAAAGAATGGGCATCCCGGAACTGGAGCTTGCTGCGGGCATTCAGGACCTACCGTTTCTGGATGCTGTTCGGCGCGTCCTTCTGCTTCATCGGGGTAGCCTTGAACCTGATGCTGGCCCATCAGGTGGCCTTTGCGGTAGAGGCCGGGTTCAGCAGGACCTTCGGGGCATTCATATACAGCCTTTTCGGGCTGGCGTATCTCGTCGGCAACCTGTGCGGCTTCGTTTCCGACCGGCTGGGCAGGGAGAAAACCGTCAGCCTGGGCTGCGCCGGGGGTATGGCGGCCATAGTCCTGATGACCTTTGTCCAGGACACATCCCACCCCTGGATATTGTATCTGTACGCCCTGCTATTCGGCCTGGGAATGGGGATAGCCTCGCCGGCCCTGACCTCATCCGCCGCCGACCTCTTTCACGGCAAGAGCTTCGGGGCCATTAACGGGGTGATAATCATGGCCTTCGGCATCGGAGCAGCCTTCGCCGCCTGGTTTGCGGCGTATCTGTTCGAGCTGACCGGCACCTATCTTTCGGCGCTGTACACGGTGATGGGCGGCCTGGTGGCGGCCTGCGCTTTCGAGTGGCTCGCCGCCCCGAGAAAGGTGAGGAAGACCGGGAAATAGCTTCAGGGGGGGAGCGACCAATGGCTAGATTCTTAACCACGAAAGAGACAATGTCTGCCATAGAGAACATCATCAAACGCGCCAAGGACAAACTCGTCCTGGTATCTCCTTACGTGAAGCCTTCAGAAGATATCCTGGGCAGGCTTCGGGATACAGAGAGACAGGATGTGCAGATAATACTGGTTGTGGACGACGACATATTGAAACCTGGGAAGACAGAACGACTGCAACCGCTGCGACAGCTCAAGAATCTTAAGCTCTACTTACATGAACACCTGCACGCCAAGTGCTACTACAACGAAGAACAGATGGTAATCACCTCAATGAATATCCTCGAATCATCCGAGAAAAATAGAGAGATGGGAATACTGATTCTCAAGAAAGATGACAACGAGATTTTTGAGCAGGCAGAAGAAGAGGTGAAATCAATTCTGAATGCATCGAAACGTTTCGAACTAGGGGAGCAGCTAGAGGGTTCTCCCCGTCCCCCCAAGAGACAAGCAAAGGAGCAGATAGGCTTTTGTATCAGATGCCGAACGCCGCTTCCTCACAATCCGGACAAACCGTATTGTCCTGAGTGCTTCGATATCTGGAATGAATATCAAGATCCAAATTACCCGGATCGCTATTGCCACACGTGTGGCAGGGATAGCCCGACGACCATGCTAAAGCCACAATGCAAATCATGCTACGATAGGACACGCAGATAGAAGGCGCACTTCACCTGCGTGAGCTGTCGCTACCCCTTCTTGTCCCTCTGGGCCTTGAGCGCGGCCATGATCTGCTGTTTGGTGATAGGAGAATCGTTTAGCCGGACGCCGACGGCTTCGTATATCGCCTGAGCGATGGCCGGTGCCGGTGTTACCATGACGGCCTCTCCCAGCCCCTTGGCGCCGTACGGCCCA
>JAENJB010000179.1 GCA_016844565.1 Dehalococcoidia bacterium | reverse complement strand
CGCGAGACCTGATGATAGGGTTAATTCCGATAGTGGTATTGATGTTGATGAATTTCGTCGTGCACGGGAGCTACATAATGGAGAGGCCGGTGGGGCAAGGACTCATTCTTGTTACCAGTGCGGTGGACTTGATTATCGTCAGCGTGATGGTTGGGTTAGACCAAATCGGGCAGGGATTCGGCAGCCAGCTCTTCGTCTTCTACTACCCTCAGGTGCTAGCTTTCGCCTTTGTCATGCGCCGCCAATGGGCTATCGGCTACACAGGGCTGACCCTGTTGGTCTACCTGTTGCTTTGCCTGTTCCCTCAAGGGCAAATAGAGTGGAGGGAAATGTTCGTGCGCCTGCTCACTTTAGGCGGGATGGGCGGGCTGGGTACTTACTATTGGCGAATCATGCGGAGCCGCCGCAGAGCTGCACTTGGAGGTGCCAGTACGCGCTGAGAGGCAAGTCAATGAGTCTGCGTATTCGCCTCTCATAAGACGGGACTCGGGCACAAGCGAGGTAGATATAATGAAAGGTTGGCTAAAGAAGCTGCTGTCTCCAGCAGAAGACCCTCGCAAGACCTACTCTTCTGTTCAGGAGCGCCCTCAGGAGTTGCTGCAGAAGGTAGTACAGGCGCGAGCGAACCTGGCCACCACTAAGGCCCAGCTGGTGGCGAAGGTCACTCAGGCGAAGCAAAAACATGAGCAACTCCAGTCCCGGAGCACTCAGGACCCCTTCGTTCTTCAGATTCAGGAAACTGTAGCCCAGGAAGTTAAGGGTCTGGAGCTGGAAGTCGCAGGGCTGGACCAGGAGGAGCAGGGGCTGGCGCTCATAGAGCAACATCTTACTACCCAGGTGGAGGCACTCTCTGCCCGCCATGAAACCCTCGAGGCTAAACACCAGGCTACCGAAGCTCGGTCCCAGGCCCGCAAGGCGCTGGAGAAATTACCCGGAGAGTTGGCGGAGGTTGGCATAGCCCTGGAGAAGGCAGAACTGATGAGTGGAAGCATTCAAGCGCGAACATCGGTTCTGGAGCACCTTGCCAATTTAGGCACCGTTGAAACCAGTACCACTATCAGGGATCCTGCAGCCCGACAACTGGCGAACCGATATGCTGCCGGGGCAGTCCTGACACAATCTGAGACTCAAAAGCGCCAACTGGAGCAAGGTTTCAAGATGCTGTTGGAAATGGAATATAAATACGGACAGCTTCAGTCCATTCTCGTACAAAGGCAGGAGGCAAACCCCCCGGTAGTGACTCTTATCACTGCCCTTGTAGATGAAACATACAGGCAGGGACTGAGTATTCTCGAGGACGGGCTTGAGTTAGTCGAAACCATCGGCTCGCCAGGTGAGACCCAGCCGCAGCGTTTGCGGATGGATGACCTTCTACATCAAGCTGGCCGTTGCCTGGTCGCGCTGAATCAAACCCGAATCGAACTGGCGCCAGCAACTTCCACTTCCGATGCTGCCAGGATGGCAAAAGTAACCGAGACTTTACAGAAGACTGCCAAAGAGGTACGAGAAGCACAACAAGTGCTAAAGAGTCATTGACTTGTAAGACGAGCCTTAGCTATTTTGATTTTCAGGAAGCTAGGGCAAGATGACCTCTACCCCACCCGTATCCTGGCATCCGCCACCACATACCCCTTGCCCTGCTCAAGGGACATCACCGGGTTGAGGTCAAGCTCCACCACCTGGGGCATGTCTTCAACCAGAGCAGATACCCGCAGCAAAAGTTCCTCAAGGGATTTGATATCCGAAGGATTTGTACCACGCCATCCCTGAAGGAGCTGGTAGGCTTTTACCGCCCGCACCATCTCTGCCGCATCAATATCAGTCAGTGGGTGAATGCGGAAAACTACATCTTTGAACAGCTCGGCGTGCACACCACCAAGACCGAACATCAGTAAGGGGCCAACCGAGGCGTCCTGTGTCATCCCTACAATTACTTCAACACCTTCAGAGACCATCTCCTGCACCATGACGCCCTGCATCTCGCCAATCCTGCCGAGACTGGTAAGACGCTGCGCAATCTGACGGTAGGCGCTCGCGATACCCTCCCTGGAACTAACACCCAGTATCACGCCGCCCACCTCCGTCTTGTGTACGATGGTGTCGGACAACAGCTTGACTGCCACAGGGTAACCGATCTCATCGGCGACATCAGCCGCCTTCTCCGCGGATACCGCCGCCTTTGCCTTCACCATACGGATGCCGTACGCCCCAAGAAGAGCCGCAACGGCATCTGCATCCAGCCAGAAAGGCCGAGTGGTAGTCGCCTTCAGTGCCGACATGATTTTCTGACTGGCTCGGCTCTTGTCAACGCCCGACAGCACCGGCACCGTTCCCTGCGGTCGCTTCAGCCAGTCGCTATACTCACATGCTCTGGATAGAGCCATGGCAGTCGCTTCGGGAAAAACGAAGGATGGTACACCGCACACCCCCGGTGTGGCCAGATTGGCGCTGGCTCCATGGGAACCCATGAAAGAAGCGACCAGTGTTTTACCGCGCCTGCAAAACTCAGGTGAAATCTCGCGGATAGCCTTGGCCACCTCTGCCTCCTGGGTAAGTATGGGCGGCACGAAAATGACGATGACGATATCAATAAGGTCGTCCTCCGCCAGCAGCTGGAGAGAGTGTCCATAGTCTTCAGCACTGGCTTCGGCGGTCATATCGATGGGATTACCTGCGCTGGCTTCACGGCGTAGGAAACCCTTTAGCCCCGAGACTGTCTTTTCTGAAAGCCCCACTACCTCAAGTCCATGAGCGCCGCAGGCATCTGCGGTCATAATACCCGGCCCGCCGCCATTGGTCAGGATGGCTACCCTCCTGCCTTTCGGCAGAGGCTGACTGGAAAACAAGCTGGCAGCATCGAACAACTCCTCCAGCGTGTCAACGCGCACAACACCTACCTGATTCAATATTGCCTGGGACGCGGCTTCCGCTGTCGCCAGGGCGCCGGTGTGCGACGCTGCCGCCCGCATACCGGCGGGTGTCCGGCCACCTTTCACGACAATTACCGGTTTGGTCCGCGTCCCGGCGGGTGTCCGGCCACCTTTCACGACAATTACCGGTTTGGTCCGCGTCACACTGCGAACAATCCGGGCGAACTTCTTCGGATTGCCAAAGGATTCGAGATAAAGCAGAATGACACCGGTCGCCGGGTCGTCTTGCCAGTACTGCAGCAGGTCATTACTGGATACATCGGCGCGATCACCGATACTTGCGAACGTAGAAAGCCCCATGTTGAGGCTGCTGGCATATTCAAGAATGGCCAGCCCGAGGGCGCCGCTCTGAGTGGCAAAGGCAATCCTTCCCGATGGTGGGAAGACTCCGGAGAAGGTCGCATTCAATGTCACATCAGGCTCCGTATTGATGACACCCATACAGTTCGGTCCCACCAGACGCATGCCATAGCTGCGCACCGTCTCCAGCAGCTTTTCTTGCCGCTTTTTCCCATCCGTCCCTGTCTCACCAAAACCTGAAGAAATCACAATTATGCCGCGCACACCTTTTCGCCCGCACTGCTCCACCGTTTGCTGAACAAGGTCCGCTGGCACGATGATTATCGCCAGATCGATTTCACCCGGAATGTCGGTTATGGTCGGATAGGCTTTCACCGAGGCCACTGCTTCTGCATTAGGATTCACCGGGTAGACGACGCCTTTGAAGTCCGCTTGCAATATGTTGTGAAAGAGCTTATTGCCTATGCTCCCCGACCGGCGTGAGGCGCCGATTACCGCAATAGAATGCGGTTTGAGGAAGGCTTTTAGCGAGGCAATCGCCGAGACCCTTTCCCTCTCAGCTGCTTTTTCTGCGACGGCTGGTATCGGGGTTATATCGAGCATCATCCGGTACACACCCTGCTCTAACTGCTCCACCTGCTGGGCTACCTGAAAG
>JAENJB010000178.1 GCA_016844565.1 Dehalococcoidia bacterium | reverse complement strand
TATGGCGAAGGCGAACAGGTCGAAGACATCGATGCTCCTCATGCTCAGGGAGCCTGGATAGGTCCGGAGCAGGCCGGCGGAGTTGTAGCCGGCGATGGCACCCTGCCGACGCGCGGCCGTCCAGTTCAGGCTCAAAGTGGGCTGGCCGTCTATCAGGTCGGTCGTCTCCGCGCAGTCGCCGCAGGCGTAGATGCCGTCTACGCTGGTCCTCATGTGGTGGTCCGTCTTGATGCCGCCGGAGGCTCCCATCTCGATTCCCGCCTGCCGTGCCACCTCTACCAGCGGGTTGACGCCGACGCATAGGACCACCATATCGCACTCTATCCGCCGCTTGTCGGTGAGCACCGCCTCCGCCTGGTGATTGCCCAGGATTTCGCGGAAGCTCTCGCCGGTCACCATCTCCACCCCGTGGGCCTCCATGGCTGTCCTCAGCAGGGCGGCGGGTTTGTCGTCGAACAGCCGCGGCATGATGCGGGCACGCCTGCCGACCAGGGCCACCTCGAGTCCCCTCTTTCTGAGGGCGGTGGCCGCCTCGACGCCCATGGGCCCGGTGCCGATGACGACCGCCTTGGTCGCTTTGTGCTGCTTTATAGCCTCGAAGTCGTCAAGCGTCTTGAAGCGGAAGACCCTGTCCTTGTCCACCCCTTTGACATCGGGCACGGTGGAAACGGCGCCGGTGGCCAGGATGAGCTTATCGTAGGAGAGGCTGCCTCCGGGCAGGACAATCGCCTTCCGGGCGGCGTCTATGGCGCTGACCTTCTGTCCCAGCTTCACGACCAGGTTATCTTTCGCCGGTGAAGCAGGAAGGCGCGGGAAAATCTTGGACCGCGGTATGTCGCCGGACAGGTATCTCGCCAGCACGCAGGGGGAGTAGAAGGCGTGCGGCTCCTGCGACAGCAGGGTGACCTTATGGTCGGGGCTGGCGTCGGCTATCGCCCAGGCGGCGCTGTTGCCGGCGATGCCGTTGCCAATGATAACTGCGTTCAACCTCTCACTCCTGCCCCTCTCTCCTTTCGAAAGGAGAGAGGGGCTCCGATCTAAGCCCTGCAACTATCTTCCGGTCAGATGCGCCTTCTCGAGCTCGCTGCCGACATCCTGGAGGCCGAGGCGTTCCAGGGTGGCCCGGCGCGGGAAGCCGCTCTCCGGGTCCCAGCCCCTCAGCTCATAGTACTCGCTCAGCATGGCCTCGAACTTCTCTTTCTCTATCTGGAAGCCGTCCAGCGGGCCCTTGTTTATGGGCACTTCGTAGTACCTCTTCGGGAGGCTGTCATCATGCCGGCGCGCCCCAGCCCTGATGTTGAAGGCCTTCTCCTGGTTCCATATCCTCTCGGCGGTGGCCATCATGTCGTCGCCGCTCATCTCATGGCCGGTGGCGGCCGAGACCAGGCGGGCGTAGTCCTCCGCCGTCGCTCCGTCCAGGGGCGGATGGCTCTGGTGCTTGCAGGCCCCCACGGTGTCCATGAGGGTGCACATGTGCTGGACGAAGATGGTCTCCTTCCCCTTGTCCAGAGGGGTGCGGCTGTCGCTGGTGTGGGGGCTGCCGAAGTAGCGCTCGGACATCTTCGGGGAGGCCGACAGGATCTCCAGCCAGTTCCATCCCTTGAGATGGTCGGCCCCTCGGGTGGAGGTGGTGGTGGCCAGGGCGCAGCCGTATATCCCCCGGGGGTTGCCCTCGACGGATATCTTGCCTTTGATGGTGTAGGCGTATTTCTGGGCCTCGGGGCCGAAGCTCCTGGCGGCGCGGTAGAGTCCCTCCGCCAGCAGGTCGCCGATGCCCTCCCGCTGCACTATCAAGCGCATAAGCTCGAGCGCCGCCTTCTCGTCCCCCCAGTCCACTGCCAGTCCGCTGGCGTCCTTCCCGGTGAGGACTCCCCGCTGCATGCAGTCGGCCAGCCACGCCATGAGCATGCCCGCCTCGGTGGCGTCCATGCCGTAGTCGTTGCAGTAGTTGGCGGCGGCCATGGCGAACTCAACATTGCCGGAGCCATACCAGTAGGTCCAGGGGCTTATCGTCCCGAACTCGCTGCACTCAGTCGCCAGCCCGGCATAGGGCCCGTTCCTGATGGTGGCGAAGTGCTTGCAGTGCAGCGAGCAACCGTGGCACCCGGAGGTGCTGACGGCGTAGTTCTCCGCCCAGTGGTCTCCGGAGACCTTCTCCAGGTACTCGTCCGAGCACTGGGACTCGTTGAAGTTCCGAAGCATGGCCACCCCTCGGTTGTACTGGGCCTTCATCAGGTACATGGTGCCCATGCGCCGGAAGGTGGTGTAGGACTTAAGGTCCTTGACCGTCTGGCGGGCTTGCCAGGCGAGCTTCTCGAACTCCGCCGGCCGGGCGATGCGGATTCCGCGGGTGCCCCTTATGGCCACGGCTTTCAGGTTCTTCGAGCCTGCCACCCCTCCGCAGCCAGCCCAGCCGGGAGCGCGGAAGATGTTGTTCATCATGATGGCGAAGCGGACCAGCTTTTCCCCCGCGGGCCCGATGCAGGATATCTGGATATTCTCGTCCTTCACCTCTTCCCTGAGCAGCCGGTCGGTCTCCGGGATCGTCCTCCCCCACAGGTGGGCGGCGTCCCTGATCTCGACCCGGTCATCGTCTATCCAGATGTACACCGGCTTGTCTGCCTTCCCGCGGATGATGAGGGCGTCGTAGCCGGCCTGTTTCAGCTCCGGGGCGAAGTGGCCGCCGCTGTTGGTGTCGCCGAAGAGTCCGGTGATGGGGGACTTGGAGATGATCTCCAGGCGGCCGGCGCCCGGGGTCATGGTGCCGGTCAGAGGGCTGGCGGCATAGATGAGGACGTTCCGGGGGTCGAGCCCGTCCTCTATCTCGGGGCCGACGTTCTCCCATAGAAACCGTGCTCCGAAACCCTCTCCGCCCAGCCACTTGAGCGCAAAAACCTCATCCAGGGGCTTTTTGGTAACCCGCCTGTTGTTCAGGTCAACGTCTAGAATGGTGCCAGCCCAACCGTATGTCAATTGCTATCCTCTCACTCCTTCACTACGTTCAGGACAGGCTCTGCCCCCTCTGGACACCCCTGCCAGAGCCAGTCTGTCATTGCGAGGAGCCGAAGGCGACGAAGCAATCTCACCACACCTG
>JAENJB010000177.1 GCA_016844565.1 Dehalococcoidia bacterium | reverse complement strand
CAAAGGGGTCGGCTTCGCCCTCGAGGGCAAGACCGGCCTGGTGGGTAGTTATTCTCTGGCGGCCGTAAAGGTGCACAGCGACGGCACTATCGAGCTGCGTCACAGTGCCACCGAGGGCGGCATGGGCTCCAACACCGCCATGGCTCAAATCGCCGCCGAGGAATTCGGGACCACTATGGACAAGATGAAGGTCGTCTTCTCCGATACCGCCCTTACCCCCTTTGACATTGTCTCTACAGCCAACCTGACCACTTTCACTACCGGGAACGCTGTTCGCTTGGCCTGCCAGGATGCCAGGCGGCAGATCCTCGAGATTGCGGCGGGCCGGCTTCAGGTGAGTCCCGACCAGCTGAGTATCAAAGATGGCAAGATACACGTGGCGGGCAAGAACATCGAGCCTTTGAAGCTCAGCGACGTCTTTGTGCCCGGCGGCGGAGGCACGGCGAAGGGAGGGGAGATCATCGGGAAAGGCGTTTACACCGGACGGGCAAGGACCAAGGAGCAGATAGAGAAGTGTTGGAAGAAGCACGTTTTTCCAGATTATCAGAACACCTACGGTTCCACGGTGGCCGAGGTGGCGGTGAATGAAGAAACCGGCGAGGTGAAGGTGCTGCGGATGGGGCAGTGCCATGACGTGGCCCAGCCGGTGAATGTGAAGATGTGTGAGGCCCAGATAGATGGCGGCACCGGCATGGGCATCGGGCGCACCCTGTTTGAGGAGCTGGTGGTGGAGAACGGAGTAACGCTGAACCCGAATTTCGTGGACTACAAGCTCCCTTCTATGATGGAGATACCTCTGGGAGATGATACCGGCTCGATGATAGCCGGCACCCCTCACAAGGACGGACCTTTCGGGGCCAAGGGGTTCGGCGAGTCCACCAACTGCGCCGTCGCCCCGGCCATCGCCAACGCCATCTACCGTGCGGTGGGGGTGCGCGTGAAGTCCTTGCCCATCACCCGGGAGATGATGCTGGAGGGACTTAAGGAGCTTCGCAAGGGCAAGCAGATCAGGTGAGGTATCCGAAGCGCTCCAATAGTGTCATTGCGATCCCGATGGAATCGGGACAAGCAATCTCACCCTGTACTCTCCCCCCTGGCGGGGGAGAGTTAGAGAGAGGGGGAGCGTGAGGGTCACGCACCCTCGCCCTAACCCTCTCCCTTGACGGGAGAGGGTGGAAAGTGACGGATTGCTTCGCTGCGCTCGCAATGACAGGGGGTTAGGCGATCTCGAGTAAGCGAAGTTGACAAACACTCGGGTGGGGTATTACATTGTCACTTCTCCGGTCAAGACTGAATTCACAGAGTCTGGGAGGATAGAATGACTGAGCTTTCCGTAGTGGGCCAGAGTGTTCCACGGGTGGATGGTGTGGAGAAGGTAACCGGCAGGCTCCGGTACTCGGTGGACCTCAGTGCGCCCGGCATGCTCTATGGCAAACTCTTGAGGAGCCCCCACCCCCATGCCCGCATCCTGCGTATTGATACTTCGCGAGCGGAGAAATACCCCGGCGTGAAGGCGGTGGTCACCGGCAAGGACGCCCCGGCGGAGAAGTTCGGCGCCTTCGCCCGCGAGCGGAGCATCTTCCCTTCGGACGAGGTGCGCTTCGTGGGAGAGGCGGTGGCCGGGGTGGCAGCAGAGAGTCCGGAGGCGGCCGAGGAGGCGCTGGCGCTCATCAAGGTGGACTACGAGCCGTTGCCGGCCGTCTTCGACCCCGAGGAGGCGATGAAGGCCAATCCCTCGGTGGTGGTCCATCCCTATTTCGCCCAGTACCGGCGGGCCCCCTTGCCACCTTCTTATCTCCTCCCGGGCGTTGCCCAGTGCCCCAATGTCTACACTTACCGCCTGGTGACCAAAGGGGACCTGGAGGCGGGCTTCAAGGAAGCCGACCTGGTGGTGGAGAACCGGTATGCGTGCGCCCGGATACACCAGGGGCCGTTGGAGACGCTGAACGCCCTGGCGCAGTGGGAGTCCGATGGCAGCCTGACAGTGTATGGCGCCTGCATTATGGCCTTCAGCGTAAGGGGGGTGCTCGGTTATCTTTTCGGACTGCCCCCCTCGAAGGTGCGGGTAATCGTTCCTCCCGTCGGTGGCAGCTTCGGGTCCAGGGCTGAAGCGCACCAGATGGTGCAGGCGTCTCTTCTGGCGCTCAAAGCGCGCCGTCCGGTGAAGCTGGTGCTAAGCCGCGAGGAGTTCATGATGGATGGGGGCAGCCGGGAGCCACTGATTACCTATGTCAAGGATGGTGTGAAGAAGGATGGGACCCTGGTAGCGCGGCACGTCAAGATAATCGTGCATTCCGGCGCCTACTGCGGCCTCACGGCCGTGGTCTGCCGCAGCGCCACCTATGGCGCCTCGGCCACCTACCGCATACCTAATTTCAGAATTGATGCTTATACCGTGGCCACCAATGAGCCGCCCTCGGTGCCCTTCCGCGGCTTCGGCTCCACCCAGGTGCAGTGGGCCATCGAGAGCCAGATGGACTTCCTGGCCAGAAAGCTGGAGATAGACCCGACCGCTATCAGGCGCAAGAACATCCTGCGCGAGGGGGAGGAGGATGGCTGCGGCATGCCCGTGCACAGCATCGGGGTAGAGGACTGCATGGACAGGGTGACCGAGCAGGTTGATTGGGGCACTGAGCCCCAGCGCGAGAAGGGCTCGTGGAAGAGGGGAAAGGGGATGGCGGTGGCCAACCGCATGGTAACCGGCGGGACCACCTCGATAGTGCTGGTGAAGGTGCATGAGGATGCGGCCATCGAGGTGCGCCACAGCGTCGTCGACCAGGGGCAGGGAGCCCACACCGTTCTCTCCCAGGTGGCCGCCGAGGAGTTCAAGACCTCGGTGGACAAGGTGAGATTGGTGGGCCTGGACACCGCCCGGACCTACTACGAGTTCGGCACCGTGGGCAGCCGCTCGACGATGCAGTCGGGCAACGCGACCCGGCTGGCCTGTCTGGATGCCAAAAGGCAGCTCTTCGAGCTGGCCTCGGGTAAGCTGGGAGTGCCGCCCGAGGGGTTGGAAATCAAGGATGGCGTGGTATTTGTGAAGGGGGTGCCAGAGAGGGCGGTGAAGGTGTCCGAGCTCTTCACTCCTCTTGGTTNNGCTCATCGGCCGCGGGGTATATACCGGCCCGGTGGCCGGCGAGGACCTGGCGACCGGCCAGTCGAAGCGGCCGGTGATGGGTTACAGCTATGGCGCTACGGCGACGGAGGTGGCGGTTAATACGGAGACCGGCGAGGTGAAGGTCCTGCGCATGGCGGACTGCTTTGACATGGGCCAGCCCATTAACCCCGGGCTGTGCGAAGGGCAGATAGAGAGCGGGAGGACGATGGCCATCGGCAGTGCCTTGTCCGAAGAGGTGGTGGTGAGGCAGGGGAAGGTGGTCACGGCCAGTTTCATGGACTACAAGATGCCGACGGCGCTCGATGGCCCGTACAACGACAAGGTCACCACGTCGCTGGTGCCCACTCATTTGCACCGGGACGGCCCCTACGGGGCGAAGGGCTTCTCGGAAGGGGTGATGGTGCCTCAATCGCCGGCCATTGCCAGTGCCATCTACAATGCGGTGGGAGTCAGGATAAATGACATTCCCATCACCAAGGAGAAGGTGCTGGATGCGCTGAAGAAACAGAACTCGAAGGGGTAGCCCGTTCTCTCCCCCCTTGCGGGGGAGAGTTAGAGAGAGGGTGACTGCTTCTGTCTGTGGGCATGGCACGCCGTGCCCCTACTGCATAGCCTCGCAAGGACGAAAGAGAAGCAAGGAGGGTTTGAAATGCGGAATCCTGGATACTGGTTACTGACTCTGGTTCTGGCCTTTGGCCTGGTGCTGGCGGCCTGTGCGGCCCCTGCTCCCGCGCCGGCCCCTTCAACGCCGACGCCAACTCCAGCGAGTCCGGCTGCCCCTGCGCTAGGGACGGCCAAGCCGGCGGCCGGCGTTGACCAGCAGGTCATAGAGGCGGCCAAGAAAGAGGGTCAGGTGGTGGTGTGGACCAACACCATCACTGACCTTGACCGGATCAAGAAACAGTTCAATGAGAAGTACCCCTTCATCGAGCTCAAGGTGTGGGACGCCAGGTCGGTCGAGATACTGGCCAAGCTGGCGGAGGAGGCCAAGGCCGGCAAGTTCACCGCCGATTTCGTCACCACCACCGAGAACGATACCATCGACCTTAGGGAGCTGGGCATCATCCAGTCGTACGCCTGGCCGGCGGTCACCAGGACCTGGACCAACCAGCCGAAGGACGATTTCTACCGGGTGCACATCGCCAACCTCAGGGTACATGGATTCAATACGAATCTGATTTCTCCGCAGGAAGTCCCGAAGACCTGGGATGACCTGAAGGATGCGAAGTGGAGGGGGAGGACGATGGTGTCCAACTCGGGAGATGAGAACCCCCTCGATATGGCCTACGTCTGGGGCGAAGGTGGGAAGCTCAACTGGGAGAAGTCAGAGAAATTCTGGACCGACGTGGTTCAGAATACCCGCCCCCTGGTCGTCCGTGGCTACCCGATGGAGATGATTGCCGCGGGCGAAAGACCCCTCTTTATTTCAGCCGCTTCGATTACTCTTCAAGCCTTGATCGACAGGGGAGCTCCCTTGAACTATGCTCCCCTCTCCCCGGTGGTAGCGGTGAACTTCGCCATGTCGGTGCCGAAGAACCCGCCGCACCCCAATGCGGCGAGGCTCTTTGTGGAGAACATAAGCGCTGCCGAGGGCCTCCTGACGTGGTCTGAGGCCAACCGTTCCCTGGTCTTCGACCCGGTGGTGGCCAAGCAGTCCAGGATACACAAGATCGTCGCCGAGAGGGGCATCACCTACGTGCCCATCCCGGCGGACATCCTCACTGACGAGAACATGAAGCGTTCATCGGAGTTCTGGCTGAAGGCGCTGGGGGTAAGAGGCTGAAGTCCTGATCAAGACTGAAGGCGCTCTGCCGACTGGTCGGCAGAGCGCCTTGCTTCTAGTTTGAAAAGGAGAGGCCGCCTGTCATTGCGAGGCACGCAGTGCCGAAGCAATCTCATAACAGTGCTCTTGTGGACAGGCAGGCATATGTTGATGCGATGGCAGACCAATTATGAACAGAGGGCGTGGCATTTCTACGGAGAGCTGCGGGAGATTGTTTCGCGAAGTTTATCCTGAGCCTGTCGAAGGGCTCGCAATGACAGCAGCGGAGTAAGCTGAATGTACGGTTGGTCGGGTAACATTCTGTGGGTGGACTTGAGCAAGGGCGTGGTGGAGAGGCAGCCGCTGGATGAGGGTTTCGCCCTGAAATGGCTGGGCGGCGAGGGCTTCGGCGCCAAAATCCTCTGGGACGGTGCGACACCTCAGGTTGCCGACGGACTGGATGAGAGGAACCTTCTCATCTTCAGCACAGGCGTGCTGACAGGCACGCTGGCCCCGGGCTCCGGACGGCTGGAGATAGTGGCCCGGTCGGCGGTAACCGGCATCTTCGGCGATTCCAACGTTGGAGGGCACTTCGCTCCGGCCCTCAAGCACGCGGGCTATATCGACGACGACCGCGTGGAGATAAGGGACGCCCGTCACCTCTGGGGCCGAACGGTCCCGGAGACCGAGGAGATGCTGAGGCGGGAGCTGGGCGATGATATTCAGATAGCCTCTATCGGGCCCGGCGGGGAGAACCTGGTCCGCTTTGCGGTTATCGTGAGCAGCCCGACCCGCGCCGCCGGCTGGGGTGGCGTGGGTGCGGTGGCGGGCTCGAAGAAGCTGAAGGCGGTGGCGGTGCGGGGGACGAAGGGCATCAGGGTCGCCCGTCCCGCCGAGCTGCAGCAGGCCTGCTGGGAGACCCGGCTGAAAGCGGAACGCACCCTGAGCGCCCAGTACCGGGACCGGAGAAAGATGGGCACCATGGAGCTTATGGAGCCCATCGCCCGCCACGGGATGGGCACTTTCAACAACTTCAGTCGCAGCGAGCTTTCGGCGGCCCAACTTCAGGAGATAGCGGGAGAGAAGTTCGGCCAGGAGTTCGCCGTCGCCTCGCTTGGCTGCTACGCCTGCGCGCAGCAGTGCTCTCATTTCGCGGTGATAAGGGACGGGCCGTACAAGGGCATAGCCTCGGAAGGGTTCGAGTTCGGGTCGATCGGCTCGTTCCTGTCATGGTACGGCTCGACCAGCATGGCCTTCGCGATAGCCATCTCGAAATACTGCACGGACTTCGGGCTGGACGCCTCGGAGGTGGCCATGTTGCTGGCCTGGCTGGCAGATTGCCAGCAGCGGGGAGTAATGACGCCGAAGGATACCGACGGGATGGCCGTAAGGTGGGGTGAAGAGGGAGCGGCCCTGGAGCTGCTGAGGCGAATCGCTTTCCGCCAGGGGTTCGGGGACATGCTGGCCGAGGGGTTGGGGAGGGCGGCCAAAGCGTCGGGCGAGGAGGCCGCGAAGTACGCCTACACCATCAAGGGCAGGATCTCGCAGGAGGCCACCGGCAGGGGGAACTACGCCTGCGCGCTGGCTACGGCCACCTCCACCCGGGGGGCGGACCACTTGAAAGGGTGGCCCATCTTCAGGGCCTCTCCCGAGCTATCGGAGAAGCTCTGGGGGCACCCTCAGGCGGGCAATCCCATGAGCCATGAGGGGAAGGCCGCCATCGTGGTCAGTACCCAGCATCTCAACACCCTGCAGGACCTGCTGGGCGCCTGCAAGTTCTACTCCCGGCCGCCCATCGACGGCCTCGACGAGGAAGACTATGCCCGCATGCTCTCGCCGCTCATCGGGGTTGACCTGACGGGGGCCGACTTAATGGTCGTGGCCGAGAGGGTCTGGAACCAGGAGAAGGCCTTCAACGCCCTGAGCGGCATGACCAGGAAGGATGATACCCTGCCGCCGATGTTCTTCGATACGCCGTTCCCGGCGGGGGCCCTCAAGGGATTCAAGATGGAGAAAGAGAAATTCGAGCGGATGCTGGACGAGTACTACCGGGCCAGGGGCTGGGATGTGGAAAGCAGCATACCCACCCGCAGCACCCTCGAACGGCTGGGCCTGGGGGATGTGGCGGATGAGCTCGAAAGGAGGCCGAATGTATCGAAACATTCTGGTGCCGCTGGACGGTTCTGAGCTGGCGGAGTGTGTGTTTCCCCACGTGGAGGCTATCGCGGCGGGATTCCAGGCGGAAAGGGTGACACTCATCCGCGCCATCGAGCCCTCTGAGTTGCTGTCTTCGCCCTCCGTCGTCGGGGAGTTCGCGAAAGCGCGGAAGAGGGCCGAGTCAGAGGGCGAGGCTGCCGCCAAGCGCTACCTCCAGCAGTTGGCGAGCCGGCTCACGTGCGATAAGGCCAAGCTAAGGACCACGGTCGTCGTGGGCAAGGCAGCGGAGACCATTGCTGACTACGCCACCAACAATGGGATAGACCTCATAGTCTTGGCCACGCATGGGCGTTCAGGGGTGAGTCGGTGGATACTGGGAAGCACGGCGGACAGGATCCTGCGCTCCGCCTGCGTCCCGGTCCTGATGGTCCGCGCTCCGGGCTGCATTCCCGGTATTTGAGAGTCGCGCAGGGCTAACTTCTGGTGACACCCAAAACCCTGCGGGCACGTGGTCTTTTCTGCCCTCGATGACCGGCGCGATCCGGTCGCTCTGACTACGCTGGAGCAACGATTCTGACTTCTGTGCAATCCAATGCAGGAAGCCCTGCATGACCTCAGGATTCCTTCCCGTCGACGGATAGACGACACGGCCTGAGTTGACACTCCACCCATCGTGGTATAATCCGATTCAGTTGTTCACAGAACGCTGAGGAGGGCTGAAATGGCGGAGCAGAACGAATCCATCTTGGAGAGCCTCAAAGATATTCAGAGTCTGCGGGGCTTGCTTAAGTCAGAGATGTCCATAAATGGTCCTAAGGAGGGAGAAGTCATCGCGAAAATCAAGGCTTATAATGATGCTCCTGCAAGCCCAGACGGTGGCGATGTAGTGTTCTTGGGTGTCGGACTGCGCATTACTGATGGCCGTGAGAGCAACAGGATGGGACGAGGTCCTGCGGCTAACAAGTCGAGGCCATCAGATCGCGTGGAGTTACGCCGGAAGTACAATGAGGGAAATTGGATTGGAGGTACCGGTGGTTCATTCCCCGAGGCTACTGCCGACGAGCAATCACACGGCGAAGTCCTTTTCCCTGGAGAGAGCGTGGTATACGAGATGAAGATCTCAGAAGCCGACTTGCCTTACCTGGACATTCGAGTTGAGGGTTCGGTTTCCCGGCGACATCTTTTTCATATCTCTCAACCAATGGAGGCTCTCAAGGCGTGGACTCAACCCCTCGTGGTCGAGACCTTCCGAGCCTTGGATGCTATTGACTTCTACACCCCACTCCTTTCTATTGTAGATGTAATGCCGACATTTGGTCCCCAGACGACACTCGCAGAGATTGACGCCTTTAGGGCTGCAGCGGGGAAGGCCAGAGATCATGTAGGAAAAGCCCGGCAGGAACTTAGTAGCTGCGGCAACAAAGATGTGTGATAGAACTCTAGAAGCGCTCTCAGGCAGCGATACAAGAAGGATGAAAGAGGCTGCCGAAGAACTGAAAGCTCACCTGCTTAAAGCAGATGAGGTGAAACGTGGGCAGACGGAGTTGATGTCTCAGTTCGGGATAGATTCTCACCCTTAAAACACGATGTCACTTTCACTCATCTTGTGACATTGCCGATTTCAGCATCAGAAAGCAGCGTTCAGTACGTCGAATGTTACCTCGAGAGTTCTGCCTATTGATGCTTACCTATGCTACCTCGGCGCGCTTTCTAATCAGTGCCTTAGTAAGCTGGTAGTCGGTCTCCATGTTCAGCCAGAACCGCGCCGGTATCTCCCGCATGACTTCCTCGAACTGCAAGGCGGTCTCCGCGGTAATGGATTTCTTCCCATTGATAATCTCGTTTATGGCGTTCAGCGGCCTTCCCATACGTCTGGCCAATTCCTTCTGGGAGATACCTCGTGCTTCTATTTCCTCCGCAAGATACTCACCAGGGGGAATTGCTACGTCAGGGTAAGCATGCGTCTTGGTCGCCATGGTAGTCCTCCACATCCATAATCCGTACTCTATCTTCCTCGACCCTTCCGATAATGAGCCGGTAGTTTCCGGTAAGTGTTATCGCATATTGTCCGGCTCGTTTTCCGTTCTGTCAAGCGCCAGTCACGCGGAATAGTTAATAACACCGTAAAGGGTAGAAGCGGTGGAAAGGGGGCCCTAGATAAACAGCGTCACATCGGCCTCGGAGGCGAACTCCAGGAAGGCGGCAGCGCCGGCGCATTCCGTCCCCATCACCAGGTCCTCGTCCTTAACGCTCATCACGCCGATGGTGGTGGAGCAGGCGATAAGCCTTACGCCCAGCTGCCGGGCCAGGTCCAGAAACTCGGGGATGGTGGGCATGTT
>JAENJB010000035.1 GCA_016844565.1 Dehalococcoidia bacterium | reverse complement strand
TAAGCCCGAATATAACAATCAACATGTTTGTATAACTATCCAGCCAAACTGTCGCTTAGTCAAATCAATCCTGCCGGGAGACCGGATCGAAGAAGCATCCCTCTCTCTAACTCTCCCCCTCCAGGGGAGAGAACACGGGGACGGATTGCTTTGGAGCTTCGCACCTCGCAACGGCAGCCAGGGTTGCCAAACAGTCTCGACAACGTCATTGACCCCGCCACCGTGACGGTGTATAGTAACCCCCAATTGAATAGATGAAGCGAGGTGCCCGAGGGCAACCGAGGGCCTGACTGGATAGCAAGTCGGTGAGAATCCGACGCGGCCGCGCCGCTGTAATCCGCTTCCAACGGAAAGCCAGAACGCCAGCCTCGTGACATCCTACAATCCTCCGCGGGGGAGGGGTAGGACTTTTCATTGCTCCGAAGTCCCCCCACCTGATGAGGTGGGGGTTTATTTTTTCTGGGGACCTCTCGTGGCACAAGACGCAAGAAGGACAGAGAGAGTAGAACCGATCATGACTGAAGACAGCAACCAGGCCGGGAAAGTGGCCATCGGACTGGTGATAGTTTTCACCGGCCACGGTAAAGGAAAGACCACCGCCGCCCTGGGCCTTCTGATGAGAGCCCGCGGTCACGGGATGAAGGCGGCTATGCTCCAGTTCATCAAGCATTCGCGCTCGAACTTCGGTGAGCACCGGGCGGCCAGGCTGCTGGGACTGGAGATTACGCCCCTGGGCGCCGGCTTCACCCGGACCTCCAAAGACATAGAGAAGAGCCGGGCCCTGGCCTTGCAACTCTGGGGGATTGCCAGGGAGAAGCTCGCCTCGGGAGAATACGAAATCCTCATCCTGGACGAGCTCAGCTATCCGTTGCAATACGGCTGGATACCTGTGGAGGAAGTGCTCAAGGTGTTGCGCTCTCGCCCCTGGGGAATGCATGTGGTTATTACCGGCCGCGATGTCCCGCCCGAGCTCATCGAGTTCGCCGACCTGGTTACCGAGATGCACGAGGTCAAGCACCCTCTCCGGAAGGGCATCAAGGCCCAGCGGGGGATCGAGTTCTAGATATGACTGCCGATTTTGCCCCCTCACTCTAACTCTCTCCCGCCAGGGGAGAGAGAATTATCCCCTCTCCCTAGACGGGAGAGGGCGAGGGTGAGGGTGAAGAAGTGGCGAGCGGGCATGGAGAAGTAGGTTGAAAGTCCTGGTCATCGCCGGCACCGCCAGCGGGGTGGGCAAGACCACCCTGGTAACAGGCCTCGCCATGGCCCTGGCGGACCTCGGACTTAAGGTGCAGCCTTTCAAAGCCGGCCCGGACTATATCGACCCCACCTACCATACGAAGGCCACCGGCACGCCCTCCCGCAACCTGGACACCTGGCTCCTTTCCCCGGAGAGCACCCTGGAGCTGTTCTCCCGCGCCATGAGAGGCAAGGATATCGCTCTGGTGGAGGGGGTGATGGGCCTCTACGATGGTCGCTCGCCCACCACCGGGGAGGGCAGCACCGCCGAGCTGGCCAAGCTACTGGCCGCCCCCACAGTGCTGGTGGTGAACGCCGCCGGGGCGTCGCGGAGCCTGGCTGCCATGGTCTCGGGTTACAGGGACTTCGAGCCCGACCTCAACCTGGCCGGGGCCATTCTCAACAACGTCAGCGGCGAGAGGCACTTCAAGCTGTGCAAGGAAGCAATCGAAAGCTCCGCCGGCGTCCCTGTCTTCGGATATCTGCCCCGGCGCGACGACCTCCGGTTGCGGGAGAGACACCTGGGACTCATACCCACGGTTGAGGAACCGGCCGAAACGGACTTCTATGAGCGGCTGTCCGCCCAGGTGAAGGCCACGGTGGATATACCCGGCCTGCTGAGGCTGGCCGCCAACGCCAAGGTGCCCACCCTCCCTTCCCCAAAGGATGGAAAGGCAGGGCTGTTCCCCTCCCGATCCTATCGGGACGATTTCATCGGGATTGCCCGCGTCCGGGTGGCTGTAGCCCGGGATAAAGCCTTCAGCTTCTACTATCAGGACAGCCTGGACCTGCTCGAAGCCTGGGGAGCGGAGCTGGCCCCCTTCAGTCCCCTGGCCGACAGCCATCTGCCCCCTGACGTCTCCGGCATCTACCTGGGCGGCGGCTTTCCCGAGCTGTACGCGGTCGAGCTGGCCGCCAATGAGAACCTGAAACGGGAGGTAAGGGAGGCCGCAGAACGCGGGCTGCCCATCTATGCCGAATGCGGAGGACTGATGTATCTCGGACGTAGCATCCGGGATTTCGAGGGCCGTGAACACGCCATGGTGGGGGCCTTCCCCTTTTCCTCCCACCTCGAGGGCAAGAAGCTGACCCTGGGTTACCGGCAGGTGCGCGCCCTGGAGGACAGCCCTCTCATGCGCCGTGGAGAAGAGGTGCGCGGCCACGAGTTCCACTGGTCGGCGATGGATGCCAATGGGACGGAGATGAACGCCTACCAGATGCTGGCGCCCCACCCTGGCCGGGAGGGCTTCCTGCAAGGGAACACGCTGGCCTCTTACATTCACCTGCACATGGGCAGCCTGCCTGGCATGGCCCCCCGCTTCATAGAGTGCTGCCGCACGTATCGCGCAACGCCGGGCCTGTCATTGCGAGGAGTGCGCCGGAGGCGGACGACGAAGCAATCTCGGTGAGGCTAGGGGCGCAGAGATTGCTTCGCCCTCCCGATAAGTCGGGATGGGCTCGCAATGACGGAAGAGGCGATCGTGATGTTTGACCATCCTCGTGATGACTAAGAAGAAAGGGACGCAAGATGAACCTGCAGCAGACCATCAGAAACATCAAGAACCTGGATGAAATGGCAATGACAGCGGCCAGGGCCCGCCAGGAAAGCCTCACCAAACCTTCCGGGAGCCTGGGCAGGCTGGAGGATATCTCCGTCCAGCTGGCGGGCATCCTGGGCCAGCCGGTACCATCGGTTAGGCGGAAGACCATCATCCTGGCCGCGGGCGACCACGGGGTGGCCGCCGAGGGAGTCAGCGCCTACCCCCAGGAAGTGACCGGGCAGATGGTGCTCAACTTCCTCCATGGAGGAGCCGGCATCAACGTGCTCGCCCGACATGCGGGCGCCGAGGTCATTGTGGTAGATGCCGGCGTGGCCTCGGAGCTACCGTCCGACGCCGCTCTTCGCTGCGCCAAAGTCAGGAACGGCGCCACCGGCAACATCGCCCGCGGGCCGGCCATGTCGCGTGAGGAGGCGGTGAAGCTCCTCGAGTGCGGCATCGTGCTGGCTGAGGAGCAGGCGTCCAGAGGTGCCGACCTCATCGGCACCGGCGATATGGGCATCGCCAACACCACCCCCTCCAGCGCCATCGTCGCCGTCATGACCGGCCACCCGCCTGAGAAGGTCGTGGGCCGGGGCACCGGCCTCGCCCGAAAGGCGTGGCTCCATAAAGTGCAGATAGTCCGCCAGGCCATTGAGACCAACCGTCCCGACTCCTCCGACGCCCTGGGCGTCCTGGCCGGGGTGGGCGGTTTCGAGATCGCCCTGCTGGCCGGAGTGATGCTGGGAACAGCAGCCCGGAGACGGGCGGTGGTGCTGGACGGTTTTATCTCGGGGGCGGCCGCGCTCATCGCTCACGGACTGTGCCCGGCGATACAACCCTACTTCCTGGCAGCTCATCTCTCCGCCGAGCCCGGACACCGTCTGACCATGGCCCACCTGCGGCTCAAGCCCTTGCTCGACCTAAACCTCCGCCTGGGAGAGGGTACCGGGGCAGCGCTGGCGATGGGCCTCATCGAGGCCGCCGCCCGCTGCCTGGCCGAGATGGCCACCTTCGGAGAGGCGGGCGTGTCGGAGAAGACGTGAAATGAGGATGTCAATGAACGTTTGTCATTGCGAGCGAAGCGAAGCAATCTCGTAGCACCTCTTGTGAGATTGCTTCAGCCTGCTGCCGCATGGCCTCGCAATGACAGACGGTGGGGAATTGCCACGCTGCCTCGCCTTCGGCGGACTCCCCGCAATGACGGATTGAAAGGAAACAGCAGTTGCTGAACGACCTGCCTGACATACTCTGGCCCGTGGCGATCTTCCTGCTGGCCCTGCTGTGGGACCTCGTACTGGGCGAGCCAGCCATGCATCCGGTAGCGGCTATGGGCAAGACGGTAGACTTCCTGGCGCAGAAGGCCCCACGCCGGGGAAAGAACCGGCCTTTCCTCTACGGCCTCGGAATGGCCCTTCTCATCCCTGCGGTCTTCGCGCTGGCCGCCTATGGCGCGGCCCAGGGCGCCCTCAGATTGCATCCGGCGGTCTATATACTCGTGAGCGCCTTTCTTTTGAAGAGCTGCTTCTCGGTGCGCGGTCTCGACAGGGCGGCGACCAGCGTCGCCAAGAGTCTGTCCCGACACCTCGGGACGGTTTCACCGGGACTAGAGGAGGCAAGGAGCAAACTCAAGAGCATGGTGAGCCGGGACACCGCTGGCCTGACCCCCGCGCTGGCCGCCTCGGCGGCCGTGGAATCGGTGGCCGAGAACACCACCGACAGCTTCCTGGGGCCGTGGCTGGCGTTCGCCCTCTTCGGGCTGCCTGGCGCATTCGCCTACAGGGCTATCAACACCCTGGACAGTATGATAGGATATCACGGTTCCTACGAATACTTGGGAAAGGCCTCGGCGCGGCTGGATGACCTGGTCAACCTGGTCCCGGCGCGGCTGGCCGCCTTGTTTATCGTGGCGGCAGGATATCTCGGGGGCCTGGGGCATTCCACCGCGAGGGCCTGGCGGACCATGTGGCGGCAACACTCCCTGACCTCCAGCCCCAACGCCGGCTGGACCATGTCGGCCATGGCGGGCCTCCTTGGGACGAAGCTGCACAAGACGGGCCATTACCATCTCGGCGAGGGCGCTGAGCCAGGCACTTCCGACATCATAAAGGCGGTGCGGGTGATGTACGGCGTCGCAGCCATAGCTTCAGCCCTGACCGTAGCCGTGATAATCCTGCGCCAGTGGACGCTTTAGATGCTCCGCTTGAACCGCGTCTTAGAGGGGCGCAGCCCCAGCAACCCGGCGCCGAAGAGGGCAGTTAGGCCCTCTTCGAAATCTTCTCCCCCTCTCCTTCGAAGGAGAGGGGGACCAAGAGCCTGTCCTGAGCGGAGTGAAGGAGGGTGAGGTTGAGAATTCCTCACGGAGGCGTCTCTCCCCGGGAGTTGAAGTTCATGGGAGTGAGTGCCGGGCACTTCATCGATTTCAGCGTCAACATCAACCCTCTGGGCACTTCGCCATCGGCCATGGATGCCATCGCCAGGCTTGACCCCTCGTCCTATCCCGACCCGGATAGCGGCGAGATCAGGAGAGCCCTCGCCCGGATGACCGGTGTGGCGCCCGATCAAATAGTCGTCGGCAACGGCTCCACCGAGCTTATCTACCTCCTCGCGCACACCTATCTTAACAAAGGGGACAGGGCCGTGATCCTCTCCCCAACCTTCGGCGAATACGAGGCGGCCTGCCGGCTGGTGGTGGCACGGATAGAGCTCATCCACTCAAAAGAGGAAGACGGCTTCCGCTGGGACGCCGGCGGCGTCGGGGCCGCCTGCCGGAAGATTGACCGACTGAGGCCGGCGCTGATCTTCCTCTGTAATCCCAATAACCCTACCGGCGTCTTTCTCGAGCGGGCAGCCGTGGCGGAGCTGGCTGAGGCCGCTGGCGACGGGCTTCTCGTCCTGGATGAGGCCTACATCTCCTTCGTCGAATCAGCCTGGGAGAGCACCTCACTCCTGGGGATGGGGAATCTGGTCATCCTGCGCTCCCTGACCAAAGACCACGCCCTGGCGGGGCTGAGGCTGGGGTATGCCCTCTGTCCCCCGGCGGTAGCTGACGCATTAGTAATGGGCCAGCCTTCATGGAGCGTGAATGCGGCTGCCCAGGCGGCGGGGATCGCCTCCCTGGCCGACCGGGCCCATCTCAGTCGCGGCTTGGCCTGCGCTTCCGAAGGCAAGCGCTACCTGGACGGGGCGCTCCGGGAACTGGGGCTGAAGGTCACGCCGTCCGCCGCCAACTTCCTTCTGGTCGAGGTGGGGGACGGGGCCGAGGTGCGCCGCCGGCTTTTGCACCGCGGCTTCGGCGTGCGGGACTGCGCCTCTTTCGGCCTGCCGCGGCACATCCGCATCGGCGCCCGGTCCGTGCCCGAGTGCCGGAGGCTGGTATGTGCCCTCAAGAAGGTTCTGCCATGATGTCAGCATTGGAGGAGGCACACCTTTCTGTCATTGCGAGCGCAGCGAAGCAATCTCAACAGTGCCTCCAGAGATTGCGAGCCTTGGGATTGCTTCGTCCCCTTCGCTCCGCTCAGGGCTTCGGCTCACACGCTCCTCGCAATGACGGGGTAGGCTGCTCTCCCGTCAAGGGAGAGGGAAGATGGTTTGGATGGGGTAAGGCGAGAGGACGAAAATGAAAGCGAAGGTCCTGATGGTCCAGGGCACCGCCTCCCATGTCGGCAAGAGCATCCTGGTGGCGGCCCTATGCCGGATATTCCGCCAGGATGGCATCCGCGTGGCGCCGTTCAAAGCGCAGAACATGTCCCTCAACTCCTTCGTCACTCCCGATGGCGGCGAGATCGGTCGCGCCCAGGCGGTGCAGGCGGAAGCGGCCGGCATCCCGCCCAGCGTGGAGATGAACCCCATCCTCCTGAAGACGGAGGCCGACAACCGCTCCCAGGTAGTGGTGATGGGCAAGCCTCTCCGTTCGGCATCAGCCACCGAGTATTATCAGCTCAAGACCATCCTCTGGCCCAAAGTCATGGCGGCGCTCGACAAGCTGCGCTCTGAATACGAGTTGGTCGTCATCGAAGGGGCCGGCGGGCCCGCGGAGGTCAACCTGAAGCGGGATGAGATAGTCAACATGCGGGTCGCCCGCTACGCCCGTGCGCCGGTTCTGCTGGTGGGGGATATCGAGCGCGGCGGCGTCTTCGCCTCGCTCCTGGGCACCCTGGAGCTCCTCGAACCGGCGGAAAGGAAGCTGGTCAAGGCACTGGTCATCAACAAGTTCCGCGGCGACCTCTCCATCCTCGAACCGGGGCTGAAATTCCTCGAAGAGAGGACCGGGCTGCCGGTGGCCGGCGTCGTACCGTACTTCCATGACATTCACGTCGCCGAGGAGGACGCCGTGGCCCTCGATGGAAAGCGGCCGTACAACACGAAGTCGACCTCAGGCGGACTGGACATCGCCGTCCTCCGCCTGCCGCACCTGTCGAACTTCGATGACTTTGACCCTCTCGAAAAGGAGAAGGACGTGGTCCTGCGCTATGTCAGCGCGGCGGATGAGATGGGCCACCCCGACCTGATCATCATCCCCGGCACCAAGACCACCATGGCTGACCTGGACTGGCTGGAGCAGAGGGGACTCGCCCGGAGCCTGAGGGAAGAACATCGAAAGGGGACTCCCATTGTGGGCATCTGCGGCGGCTACCAGATGCTCGGCGAACGCATCCTGGACCCCGGGGCGGTGGAATCCTCCGACCCGGTCCGGGAAGGGCTGGGGCTGCTGCCGGTGACCACCACCTTCTCGGCGTCCAAGGAGACCCACCAGGTCAAGGGCAAAGTGGACTCGGGCCGGGGCCTGTTGTTACTGGCGGGCGGGCTGCCCGTGGAGGGCTACGAGATTCACATGGGGGCCACGCGCGGCGCCCATGGCCGGAAGCCGTTCGCTATCCGGGAGCGCTCCGGTCGCACCTGCAAGCGGGCGGACGGCTGTCTGGACTCCTCGGGGCAGGTGCTGGGCACCTACATCCACGGCCTGTTCCATAACGAGGAGCTCCGCCGCGCCATCCTGAAGCAGATCGCCGGCAGCAAGGGACGACACCTGGAGCCGGGCCCGGACTTCTCCCGCGAAGCCGAATACGACAAGCTCGCCGAGCTGATCCGCCGCAGCCTCAATATGGAGCTCATCTACGAAATCGCGGGGCTGAGGCGGTGACTGGGTGTATACACACCATTCTCCCATCAATCAGCACAGACACCCACATCAAATTGAAACATTAGACGTTCGGGCTTTTCGCTACCCAACAATACGATGGATTGTGCAGATTCAAACCGATCAAGAGTGGACGCCACAGCATTGACGAGGCTTGCTTAGCTTGCTATAGTGATATCGCAGGGGGTACGGATGCCCAGTAGGAACATAGGGGAGGCACAGGGAGCTAATGAAACAATATAGACTGCCAGTCATAATGCATCAACCAAGTCAAGAAACAGAGTTTAAATACATGGCGGAAGTCCCGATACTGCCGGGGTGCCGAGCTTGGGGTAACACGCCGGCGGAAGCCCTTGATAATCTCCAAAGCGTTGCCGGCGAGTTTATTCGCTCATATCAAAAGCATGGGCATCCACTGCCCAAGGCTGTAGAAGCATCTGCATATGAGCTGGTTGGAGCGAAGGCAACAACTGAGGTAACGATCTATCTTTGAACTATCGCGAGCTAACCCGCAAGCTCCGAAGGCTGGACTGCATTTTTGATCGCTCTGCCAAGGGTAGTCACGAAATCTGGATGCATTCGAGAACGGGAGCAAGGACGACGATTCCTAACTGGGGCAGTAAGGATTTGAGCACAGGGATCATTTCCGGAATCTTGAGAGACTTGGGCATACGAAAAGAGCATTTTGATAAAGCCTAGTCTACCGCCTGTCTTTTTCCCACTTTTCTGGTAACAATCTGGCTGTTTGTGTAATCGTATGCACTTGAGAGGAGGACCTTCCTAAGAAAGTCCTCCTCTCAAGATGGTGTCTTACAAAGCCTTACTTCACTTTGACAGTATCGCTGCCAGTGAAATCCGGCAAATTGGGCCAGCCGGGCAATCTTACGGTGACCCACACCGCGTTATCGCCCACCACTAACAGGCTCTGGACACTGTTCCAGTCGAACTTCACCATCCGTTCCACGACTTT
>JAENJB010000176.1 GCA_016844565.1 Dehalococcoidia bacterium | reverse complement strand
GGCTTGCCGGTGGCCAAACACGGCAACCGCTCCGTCTCCAGCCGTTGCGGCAGCGCCGACCTGCTTGAGGCGCTAGGAGCCAGAATCGACCTGGGACCTGAAGACGTGTCCCGCTGCATCAATGAAGTCGGCTTCGGCTTCCTTTTTGCCCAAAGATTGCACCCGGCCATGAAGAACGTCGCCGGCCCCAGGAAAGAGCTCGGCATCAGGACCATTTTCAACCTGCTGGGGCCTCTGACCAATCCCGCCTCAGCACCCACCCAGTTGATGGGAGTCTACTCCGATGCGCTCACCGAGACCATGGCCCAGGTGCTCCGCCTGCTGGGCACGCAGCGCGCCATGGTGGTGCACAGCAGCGATGGGCTGGACGAGCTATCCCTGTCCACGAACAAGATTACACGCCTGGTGGGTGCGGAGATAACCACCTTCTCGCTGACCCCGGAAGAGGTTGGATTGCCCAGGGCGGACATCAAGGAGCTTCAGGGCGGAACACCGGAGGATAACGCCGCGCTGACCCGGCGTCTTCTCAAGGGTGAGAAGGGGCCGAAACGGGATGTCGTTCTCCTCAACGCCGCAGCCGCCCTGGTGACTGCCGAAAAGACTGACAACTTTGCCTCAGGCATAAAGATGGCTGCCGCAACCATCGACAGCGGGAAAGCCCTGGACAAGCTGGAGCGGTTTGTCGCCCTGACACGCAGGCTGCCATGAGATGAGCGAAACGAACGTCCTCCAGAAGATTGCTTCAAGCACCAGACAGCGCGTTGACCGCCTGAAGAAGGAAACGCCCCTCGGCAACTTGAAGGCAAGAGTCGCCGGCGCGGAGAAACCCCTGGACTTCGCCCTTGCTTTGCAGGGCCCCGGAATCAAGCTCATCGCCGAGATCAAGAGAGCCTCACCCAGCAAAGGGCCGCTTAACCCCGACCTCGATGCCAGGGAACTGGCCGGGAGCTACGCTCGGGGAGGCGCAGCCGCCATCTCGGTAGTCACCGAACCAACTTTCTTTAAAGGGAACATCCAGGACATGGCAAAGGCGAAAGCAGCCGCCGGTCTGCCGGTGCTTCGCAAGGATTTCCTCCTCGAAGAGTACCAGGTCTACGAATCGCGAGCTTATGGCGCCGATGCTGTCCTGCTCATAGCCGCCCTACATGAAGTCCCTGCCCTGCGCTCCCTCATGGTGCTGGCCCGCGACCTGGGGATGTCCATCCTGACTGAAGTGCATAATAAGCAAGAAGTGGAAAAGGCGCTGGCCGCCGGAGCCACACTAATAGGCATCAACAACCGCAACCTGGAGGATTTCAGCATTGACTTGAACACGACTCTACGGCTCAAGGCATTGATCCCGCCCGAAATCCCTGTGGTGAGCGAAAGCGGCATTCTCACTCCGCGAGACCTTGCCCTGCTCCAGTCCGCCGGCGTGAAGGCCGTGCTCATCGGCGAAGCCCTGGTCACGAGCCCAGACCCCGAGAGGAAAGTCAGAGAATTGCTGGGCAAGACAGGAGCCTTACCGTCATTGCGAGGCCCGACTTGATCGGGCCGAAGCAATCCGTAGATGGCTGGCGGTAGACGGATTGTGGCCGGCACCACGTAAGGATGCAAATATAGCCCCGCCGCAGTTGCCGTCATTGCGAGGGCGAAGCCTGAAGCAATCTCATACTGTACTAGTGGCTCAGAGATTGCTTCGCCCTCCCGACAGGTCGGGATGGGCTCGCAATGACAGGACGTGCCGGAGCGCCATTTTCGAGGTAATGACAGAGTGTCGGTAAGAGTCAAGATTTGCGGCATCACCAATCTGGAGGACGCCCGGGCAGCCATCGCAGCCGGGGCCGATGCCCTGGGATTTATCTTTGCCTCCAGCCCGAGGCAGGTGGACCCGGCCCGGGTCAGCGAGATTGTGGGGCAACTGCCGCCCTTCGTCAGCAAGGTGGGCGTCTTCGTAGATGCTGATTTTAAGGAGATAACCAGAATCATGACCGAGTGTCACCTGGATCTGGCCCAGTTACACGGCGAAGAAAGCCCCGACCTCTGCCTGAAGCTTTTCCCCAGAGCCATCAAGTCCTTCCGGATCAAGGGCAGAGAGGTGCTGGAGCACCTGCCCCACTACAGGGCCAGCGCCTACCTGCTCGACGGATTCAGCCACCGCGCCGCCGGAGGCACCGGAACCACATTTGACTGGGACATTGCCCGGGAAGCGAAACGCTATGGTAACATCATCCTGTCCGGCGGGCTGACACCCCAAAACGTTCATCAGGCCGTGGCAGCGGTCCAGCCCTTCGCAGTAGATGTCTCCAGCGGCGTGGAAGCCAGCCCCGGGAAGAAGGACCGCCGCCGGCTCCGGGATTTTATCAGGGCAGCCCAAGCAGCCACGGAAGGGAGTGAAGAGTGAGACTTCCTGATAGGAAGGGCCGCTTCGGACCCTACGGCGGCAGGTACGTGCCCGAGGTACTTGTGGCGGTGCTGGACGAGTTGGAGAGCGCCTACCGGGCCGCCCGCTCCGACGCCGAATTCCGCCGGGAACTGGCCTCTCTCTACCGCGACTATGTGGGACGGCCAACCCCTCTCTATCCCGCCCTTCGTCTGTCCCAAAAATCAGGTGGGGCCACCATCTTGCTCAAACGAGAGGACCTGGCCCACACCGGCGCCCACAAGATTAACAACGCGCTGGGTCAGGGGCTCCTGGCCCGCCGTATGGGCAAGACCAGGGTTATCGCCGAGACCGGCGCCGGGCAACACGGGGTAGCTGTAGCCACCGTCTGCACTCTGCTCAACTTGAAATGTATCATTTACATGGGCACGGACGATATCCAGCGCCAGGAGACTAACGTCTTCCGGATGAGGCTCCTAGGCGCCGAGGTCCGCCCGGTGACATCGGGCAGTAAGACTCTGAAAGATGCCATCAACGAAGCCATCCGCGACTGGGTGACCAATGTGCGCGATACCTACTACATCTTTGGCTCGGTGGTCGGCCCCCACCCCTACCCGATGATTGTCCGGGATTTCCAGTCCGTCATCGGACGGGAGACCAGGCGGCAGGTCCTGGCGGACTACGGCCGCCTTCCCGACTACGTGGTGGCCTGCGTCGGCGGCGGAAGCAACGCCATCGGCATCTTTCACACCT
>JAENJB010000175.1 GCA_016844565.1 Dehalococcoidia bacterium | reverse complement strand
GTTCGTCGAGCCGAAGGGACACAGGTCCGCAAGCGTGGGGCGGTTGAGGCGCTTCTCGTGGCCGGTGCTGTGGACCAGCTCATGGAAGAGCGTGCTGTGGTACGCCTCTGGGCTGACGAAGGTCTCGGGCCTGGGCAGGTTGACCAGGTCATTCAGCGGGGAATAGTAGGCCCGCGCCTTCACGTGCTGAATCACGGAGGCCTCCGGCATCTCCCGGGCGATCCGCTCGCAGGCCTCGATGGGCTCAAAATCCAGGGGAGGCCTCACCGGGGGGAGGTGCTTCTCGGGCAGGACCATCTGGGAGAGGTTGAAGACCGTGTAGTAGCGGAGCATCGGCTTTGCCCTATGGCTCTGCGCCCCGAGGGCCTCCGCCTCTTCGGGATCGCCGCCTCCCTCGCCGGGCTTCATCCATTTCCAGAAGATCACCGGCGTGCCCTTCTCGCCCTTCCTGACGCGCCCGCCCAGGTCCCGGGCCTGGTTGAAGGAGAGCCACAAGGGGCTCTCGTAGCCGGCAGCGCCGAGCAGAAAGACGTTGATTCCCTGGTACTCCTTCTTGGACACCAGGTTCCTGGGCGCCTCGCCGCCGTTCCAGGGCCTCTGCCAGGGGACCGTCCCTTGTTCCAGTTGATCGAGGATGCGCTCCGTGATGACCTCGTAGACCGTGCTCATCGTCCTTGCCTCCCTATTTTTCCGACTTTGGCCGATTTCCTTCCCCCAATGGCCGAGGTCCTGGGGAAAGGGGGTGCTCATCTGAAAATTCACCCTTCTACTCCCAAAAGTTAAATTCCTGTATGGGCGCGGGGCATAGGAGGGGCGCGGGCTTGTCGTGGAGAAACAGGGATGAAGAGATTGGACAGGGGCTGGCGGGTAGTTGTTCTATGACATACGATATACGATATGATATATAATCTAATAATAGGAGGACAGCAGCGTGAGCTCGGTGTCATGGTATCGCATTGTTGAAAAGAAAAGGACAACCAGAGACGAGGTCTTGAAGAGCAGGTGGGGGCGGTTCCATGCGGATCCGGAAACGGAGTCTACGAGCTACCTGGCAGATAGTCTTCTGACTGCATGGCTTGAGGTCACGGCGAGGATCGGGGTGGTCCCGGCCAATCCGGATGCTTTTCGCGCGTGGCGAGTGACCGTCGTCAAAGTCAAGCTGTCCGACCTCAGAGACCCTGAAGAGCTTGCTCGCCATGAGATCACGGAGGTGGAGCTGCTGGCAGACCCTCTGCCACCCAGTGCAAGGAGGTGGCCAGGAGGATTCGGCAACCAGAGACGGGCTACCACGGCATGATCTACCCATCCGTGAGGAACCGGCCTGACGGGGCATGTGTAGCCCTGTTCCTGGATCAAGCCGGTGAGTCGATCGCGCTTGAACCGGTAAGCGATGAGGAATGGGCGCGGTTCGTCCGTGACCTCGGACTTCAGACCTGAAAGGGGAATATAAGATGGAACTTTTGCTGAAAGATTCGGTTTTGCGCGCCACAATTTCACCTCAAGAAATTCGCGATCTGCGCCACCGACTTTCACCCGACCCGGACAAGCCGCTGTCCCAGCAGCGGTTCAGCGAGCTTTTCGGGGTGTCATGGAGCACGGTAGCGCGCTGGGAAGGCGGGGGGCGCCCCAACCCGCAGGTGGCGCGCAAGCTCATCCGCCTGCGGCGCGCCCTCGATGCACTCGGAGAGATGGTCAAGCCGGAATACCGCTTGGCCTTCTTCAAACAGCATCACCCGCTCCTGCTGAACCTCCGTCCGATCGATCTGTTCAACACGGACGATGGAGCAGAGACGGTCATTCGGCTGCTCGAGGGGGCGGAAACAGGGGCGTTTGCATAACAGATATAGAACGATGAACCTCAACCCCTGCCCCTCCTGCCAGGAGGGCTCGCTCGTGCCAATTGAGAAGCGCCTCTCCTTCACCTACGAGGGCGAGACTTATCGCATTGAGGGGGTCAAAGTGTTCCGGTGCGACCACTGCGGCGAGGAGATCATCACGGCCGAGGAGATCCGCAGGATGGAGAAGGTGGCCCGCCAGAAAATGGAGAGCCAATTCACCGGCAAGTTTATCTTGAGAGTATCCCCCGATCTTCACCAGCGGCTGTCTCAGATGGCCAGGAAGAACCGCCGCTCGTTAAACCAGGAGGTTGCCTCCAGGCTGGAGGAAAGTCTTGGCTAGATTTTCATCGAAAGGATCGGGAGAGGATATCTCCAGGTGGACATCGAGGAGGCTGCAAAACACATAGGCGTCAGCACCAAGACCCTGCGTCGCTGGGTGGCCCAGGGGAGGGTGCAGGCCCGCCGGGTGTCCATCCCCACGGGGACCCGGCTCGAGTTCGACCCCCAGGACCTGGAGGGCCTCACCCAGAAGGTTCATCCCGAGGCAATGGACAGGGCCCTGGACACGGTGGACGCCTTCGGGGGACAGGGTCCATGGTTGGACACAACTGGACACCAACCCTCCGCCATTTCCCAGGCTGTCCAGCCTTCCCTTCCCCCAGTGTCCATCCATCGAACCCTTGATTTTCTTGAGTATCTGGCGAAGATCATCGCTGGGGCTTTGGACACAACTGGACCAAGGGGGGACTCTGGTGTGTCCACCCATGGACACCTGGAAGACCTGCCCGACCTGCTCACGGTGGACGAGGTCGCCGGCTACCTGCGGGTGGGTCCGGGGAAGGTGCGGGAGCTGCTGAGGTCAGGGAGGTTGCGAGGGGTCCAGGGCTTGGGGAGGGGATGGCGGGTGAAACGAGAGGACCTGCGGCGGTTCATGGAGGAGCTGTAGCCCCAAGTACCCGGGGATTACTCGGTCAAACCGCATAAAGGTACATAAACCGCCATAGGAAACCCGGCGAATCCCCTCCGGGGAGCCTGCCCTGGAGGCCTTCCGATGAAGCCCGCGTATCGAGCCATGGCCTGCCTCCTGTTGCTGCTAAGCGCTCATGGCCTCCCGGCAGCCGAACCCCCCCATCTGGTCATCGAAGCCCCCCAATCGTTGTGGCCCCTGGCCGAACGTCTCCGGAGCGTGAGCCCGCTCGCCTTCCTGCCGGTGATGGAGCTGGTGGGACTCGAGCATCCCGGGCCGCCGATCCTTGTGGTGCTGGCCCCCGAGGGGTTGGAGCCGGCGCGCCTGGCGCCCTCGTGGGCTGCGGGCTGGTTGTGCTCCTCCCCGAGCGCATTCCCTCTTACCCCTACGGCTCGATCGAGGCCGTCCTGGAACATGAGGTTGCGCACGTGTTGATCGCCCGGGCCGCACGGGGACAGCCCATCCCTCGATGGTTGGATGAGGGGCTTGCCGTAATTGCCTCCCGCACCTGGGGCGTCGAAGACCATGTCCGGCTGGCCTGGGCAATGGCTGGGGGGAGACAGGTCTCGCTGGAGCGGGTGGACGCCCTCTTCCAGCAAGACAGCGCTTCGGCCAGGCGCGCATACGTGCTGGCAGCGGCCTTCGTCCGGCATCTCCTCCAGGACATCGGACCCGAAGCGCCGCGGCGGATGCTGGCGCTGGTCGCGCAGGAGGTCCCTTTTAAAGAGGCGTTCACCCGGGTCGCCTCGATGACGCCGGCCGAAGCCGAGGCCTCGTTCTGGGCGCGCCGGACTTTCTGGACCTGGTGGGTCCCGGCGATGACCAGTTCGGCCGTTCTCTGGGCGGGGATCGCGCTGCTTGCGCTGTACGCCTTCCAGAGACGGCGCCGGCGTGCCGCCGTTCTCAGAAGGCGGTGGGAAGAGGAGGAGGGCTCCGACCCTTGGGACGGCGATTAGCCAGGCAGGAGAGGCTTGGAATGGAGACACCCTGCAGCCGGACATCTAGCGCTCGGCTTCTATGCGCTGATCCGGAGGGTGGCCTCAGAAGCTATCCTTCTACTACCTGAGGCAGGGGGAGAAGCGCTCGGTCGAGCGGGACGGGGAGAACCTCCGGAGGAGCCACCCAGGCAGACGTATCCACAAAGACCCGCAAAGTTTAGTCCTCTTCGTACAAATACCGAATAGTGTAATGTATATCTTGGAAAAACTGGTAGATTACTTCCGCCGAGCTGTACTAGTAGCTCGGATTGGTTGAGAACGGGGTCAATTGCAGTTCGTGCGTCCAACAGGACTGGTCCTGCGTATGCAGATAGTAGAACGCTTCAGCGATCTTGACGGGATTCATCACGATCTCAGGCCTGAGCAGTGCCCTCGGCAGTGCCCTCGTGCCAGGAGAGTCGATGAGGCCGTCTATCACGACGTTAGCGACGTGTACACCATACTCGGAATATTCCTCCGTTAGCACCTGCGCAAGGGTGCGCATCATAACCCTCGGATAGTACAGCGACTGTCCGGTCATTCTCTTGCGCCCACGCAGCGAAGCCGAATTGTTAGAGATCAGAAACGAGCCTTCGCCCCTCTCGCGCATCGCCGGTAACACCTCTTTCGCGACCAAGAAAGGTCCACGGCTTGCGATATGCTGCGCCGTTTCGAACATTTCGACGGGGATATGTTCGAGCAACTCCTTCTCAGGCGGGAGATCGCGCCCCTCCAAGTAGCCGGCGTTATAGACCAGCACGTTGGGGTCACCCACTTCACTACGGATGGTGGCGAACGCCTCTGATATGGATTCCTTCGACGCCAAGTCCAATTCGACGATCATGCAATCTCCGCCTTGCTCTTGGATTGCACTCTCGAGCGCAGCCGCGTTGGAGGCACTCCGGGTCGTAAGCACGACGAAGAAGCCTTCTTTTGCGAACTTCTGCGCCACAGCGCCACCGACACCCCAGCGCACACCGACTGGCAGATCGCTGTCGTCAAGCACCTTACCGTGCGCAAGCTTAGTGTTGCGGCCATCTGCCTGCCATTTGGATGTTGCCCCAATCACCACTGCGACTTGTTTGCGGGTCGAGTTCATTTCTAATTGGCTCCCTGTCGATGCCGGCCAGTTGAAGCTACTGGAGTTTCGCCATTATGCCGCCCGGACAAGATCGGGCTATGAGGACCCCTGGAATTTTTAGCAACTCTGCGTCCGGTGCGATGCTGCTTATCGCCCGCTATGCCAAAAATAGCGAAGCTCCAGCCTAACCCTCTCTCTGCCCCTTTGGCCCAACTGCTCCCTGGGCTTTCCCTTCATGGCCTGGCTTCACCGCAAAGAGAGGTCCTTCGAAGATCCCTCTCAGTACCGGACTCTCTCGCAGCTGCTCGTGGAGATGGTCACCAAGGTGGCCGCCCCGGACTTGATCCTGGGCCGACAGAACCTTCTATCTGGCGGTCGATGGGGCTTATGCTAACGAGATCCTCTTGAAAGGGTTGCCCTCCAATGTGGTCTTGATCAGCCGTACTCGCACCGATGCCACCCTCTACGAGTTGGCCCCACCCCGGACGGGCAAAAAGGGCGCACCCCGCAAGAAGGGTGACAAGCTTCCCAAGCCCCGACAGCTG
>JAENJB010000034.1 GCA_016844565.1 Dehalococcoidia bacterium | reverse complement strand
TCCCATGGCGGTGGTGAGTACCTCCTTCCTGTTTTCTTCATCAACAGAAAGAGTACTCGCTGCCGCTAACTATTTCCACACCTTTTGATGGTAGCCCACAGTTTCCTGTTAGGTTTGTCCTTCATATGGGCTTCATTCTTGGCTATATCATTTGCTTACATTCTAAGAAATCCCCTGGTGATGATACTTGTCTATGTTGGCGTAGTTTTTGGGAGAGAGATAACGAATCTATTTGGTACAGCAAAGGAAGAAGCAACAGAAGGCAACCTCATAGGTGCTGTAATTGTATTCGGTCTGGGGATTTATTTGATAGCATGGGCCAACCGTATGAAAAGGGGAGAGCTCTAGTACCTAATTGCTAAAATGCGCATGTTATTCTTTGAGCGTGAATAACGACTTATTGAACGCGGACATAATTACGCTTATTTCTGCAACTAAGTACTAGGATGGACTGGCTTTGGATAATACTCGTTATTATAATATTTCTTATCTTAATAGGTGGTAGTTCAAGGCGAGTCAGAACAGTTCTAGGAACAAAGTTAACAGAACGAAAGAAAAGCCGACAGTTAGGGATTATTAATCACTACAGGAAAAAGCATGGGCTTAAACCATTGAAAGCGTACTACGCCTTAGACCGCATAGCAAAATCTCACAGTTCATACATGGCGAAGCATCATACCTGTAACCACGATGGTTTCACGCTAAGGTCAATCAAAGTCCAAAAGGTTACTGGTAGTGGTTATGTAGGTGAGAACTGCTTCAAATATCCCGCCCATTTCTATAGTAAACGGATTGCAATTAAACTTGTTAATGGCTGGATGAAATCGCCTGGGCACAGGCGTAATTTAATGAATCCAAACTACACGAAGATAGGCATAGGCATTGTTAACAAAAAGGGATATGTTTATGCCACACAAGTTTTTAGTAGCTGACCGAATACCAAAGTAATATCTGAGTTTAGACTGCCTTTTAAGATAACTTTCTTGAGCCACTAAAAGTTTGTATCCACAGATTTGAAGGATGATGAATTGACCAACGTCCGGAGTTGTCCTGGATTTGACCGGTCTGCAGCGTCAGCGAAGATCTCCGAGCTCTGTGGCTGCTATGCCTCTGGTCGCTTCCTTGAACTCGCGGAACCAATTGTGAAAAGTCCCGAAGTCTTCTCTGGCCGAGTACCAGTAGAACGGGGCTTTTCCCAGCGTCTTGAGTACCGAATCCTGGTACTCGCCGAGTCTCGCTTCACTTACCTCTTTGCCCTTGATGGCCGACGCGGCCACCTTACCGGCAAACTGGCCCTGAATCATGGCATGGATGTTCCCCGAGCCGCCTGAGGCGTCTCCCACGAACATGATGTTGTCCTTGACCATTCTCTTGTAGTGCTCGGCGTATTTCCCCGACAACGCCCTTCCGAAGCCGGTAACCTCCACCGCAAGTGCGTTCCTGAGCTTGCGGGAAACCACGTTGTCCTGTCTTTCCGTGAATTCATCGAGGGTCATGGAGGCTGTAAGGCCGAAATAGCACATGCCGTTGCGATGTCCCCAGAGGCACTTGTAGTTCAGAACGGGGTCGGGAGATAGAAAATGCTCCACTATTCCTTCGGTTACCTCTGCGTTGGCAAGCAACAGGCTCAGCCCCGCGCGGGGTTCGCTTCTGGCACACAGTCCCTCTTCGGCAGCGAAGCCGTTGGCGGACCTGATCCCGTCGGCGCAGATGAAGACCCGTCCTTCAGCCCTCGGAATAGCGCTGGAGTTCGTTTCAACCCCCTCTACCTGCCCCGCCTTTCTGACCAGTCCGGTGACTTTGGTCTTCAGATATAGTTTAGCTCCAGCCTGTACCGCTGCCACTGCCAGCTCCTTGTCCAGGATGTCTCTCCTGACCATGTAGCCGGCGAGCTGGCTCTTCTCAATGAGGTCGCCGGACTCCGCTTTGAGCACCCGGTACTCTTGAGCCCTGGTCGCCGGGACCGCCGTCCCCAGCGCAGCAATTATGGAATCTGAGAAGTCGCAGTCCATGAGCCATCCGGGGTCATGCCTCGGCCATCCGACGGCCAGATGTTCTTCGAAGATGGCGACCCGGCACCCATTCTTTGCGGCGGTCAGAGCAGCGTAGCACCCGGCGGGACCTGCTCCTATCACTATGACATCGAACTCACCCATGTTCTCCTCCATCTCGCCAGCGTTCGATGGGATTCTACCACGACAGTGGAGTTATCAAACACTAATCCCCCGCTCCTCGTCGAGGAGAGGGGGATTTGGAAGGCACAAACGGGGGTAGTGGCAGGTTCTCTAGTCGGAGGAGGGCACGGGCCTCGGCTGTACCGGCCCCATTTCCTTATCGCAGCAGATTATGACGCCGGTGCCCGACTTGGTGCAGAGCACCTCGGTATTGCAGACCTCGCAGCGATATCTACGGCCCAGTTCGTTTGCCACAGTTTCCTGCTCCCTTACTTCTTGATTTCCATTGGCTGGCCGCAGCACGTGATGGCACCAGTGCCGGCGCGCGTGACGATGAACTCCGAGCCACACTTCGAACAGATATACCTCTTGCCTGCCTGGTTGGCCATAATGCTATCCTGCCTTCCTTAAGGAGATAGATTCAGATTCAATATTATAAAGAGCTATCAGCAGGCTGTCAATTTCAAGTGGCGAGGTCTCATAATAAGCCTATTGCGCTGTCTTCCGTGTCGTGTTAGACTCCCCAGCAGTGCCCTTCAGGGGCATCGAAGGGGAGGTCTTCCAGCCGGCAGCTCCCGCTTCGAAATAGAAAAGAGGAGGAGACCGTGATCGTTGATGCCTTTACCCATATCGTGCCCGCATCCTATCTGGAGAAGCTGTCCGCCCTGGGAGGCGCGGCCATCAAGGAAAAGGTGGAGAAAGCCCTGGGATTCGTCAAGGGACGGCCCCATGCCATCGACCCGGTGCGCCGGGTGGCGCTGCTGAAGAAGTACGGCATCGACTACCAGGGGATCACCCTGATGCATAATCTGGACGTCAACGTGCTGTCCGTCGCGCGGAGCAAGCTATTGAAGGTGGCCCAGGCCACCAACGACGGACTGGCCGGGCTGATGGAGCAGTCGAAGGGAAAACTCCTGGGCGTGGGCGCTGTTCCGATGCTTGCTCTGGGCGACGGTGGGCTCAAGGAGATGGAGCGGGCCATCAAGGGCCTGGGGCTGAAGGGGTTCTGCCTGCCCTCCAATATCTTCGGAAAGCCGATAGACGCTCCGGAGTTCGGCATCTTTTGGGCCAAAGCCGTCGAGCTGGGAGTCCCGGTCTTCATCCATCCGACCAATCCGCAGGACCCGAGTTCCCGTCCCTACGAGAACCAGTACGATATGACCCACGTCTTCGGCTGGCCCTTCGAGACGGTGCTGATGCTCTCGCGGCTGGTCTTCTCCGGCATCATGGAGAAGTACCCCACGCTGAACGTGGTCAGCCATCACCTCGGGGGCGGGATGGTGCCCTTCCTCTTCGGGCGCATCGAGGAGTCATATATCGCGGAGAACCAGGAGCGGGTGCTGGGTAGGAAGCTGTCCAAATCTCTGAAGGACCTCTACGGGCGCTTCTACTACGACACTGCCGTAGGTGGCAACGCTTCGGCGGTCAAGTGCTGCTACGATGTTTTCGGGGCTGATCGCATGCTGCTTTGCACCGACTCGCCGCACGGGCCCAAGGGGGGAGAGGTGCGCTTGGAGAGCTATCCCCGCATAGTCAGGGAGTGCGGCATCCCGAAGGCGGCGGTGGACAAGATACTGGGCGGCAACGCCCAGAAACTGCTCAAGATAAAGTAGAGGGCGAGTCCTCTCCCCCCTTGCGGGGGAGAGTTAGTACACCCTCTCCCGTCAAGGGAGAGGGAATGCCGTGGGAGGAGAAGACAATGATCATTGACGCCTTCACTCATTTCATTCCTCCATCGTACCTCGAAAGATTCTCTTCCGTATCCGGCGAGGCCGTCAAGAAGAGGGTGGACCACTGTCGCGCGCTAATCAGGGAACGTCCTCACGCTACCGACGTGGGGAGACGGCTGGAGCTACTGAAGAAGCACAACATTGATTGCCAGGTAGTCACCCTGATGCATACCATAGATTGTAACGTGCTGCCGTTCCCGTTGGAGAGACAATTGGAAATGGCGCAGGCCATCAATGACGGCATGGCCCGCCTGACAGAGCAGTCCAAGGGGAAGCTCGTGGGCATCGGCGCGGTCCCCTTGAATCTGCTTGAGGCCGGAGGACTGAAGGAGATGGAGCGGGCCATCAAGGGCCTGGGGCTGAGGGGCTTCGGGATAGCCTCCAACTCGCGGGGCAAGCCGGTGGACGCTCCGGAGTTCGCTCCTTTCTGGGCCAGGGCCGAGGAAATGGGAGTTCCCGTGTTCATCCACCCGGCCGATCCTCAGGGCCAGAGCGACCGTCCCTACGAGGCGCAGTACAATTTGACCCTGGTCTGGGGCTGGCCCTTCGAGACGGCGCTCATGCTGTCGCGGCTGGTCTTCTCCGGCATCATGGAGAAGCACCCCAGGCTCAATGTGGTCAGCCACCACCTAGGCGGCGGGCTGGTGCCTTTCCTGTACGGCCGTATCGAAGAGTCCTACACCCGGGAGGCCCAGCAGCGGGTGCTGGGCAGGGAGCTGACCAAGCCCTTGAAGGAGCTATTCGGGCGTTTCTACTACGATACCGCTGGGGGAAGCACCGAAGCCGCCATCAAGTGCTGCTATGATACCTTCGGGGCCGATCGGATACTGCTGGCCACGGATGCTCCCCACGGCCCAGAGGGCGGAGAGCCGGCGCTAAGGGATTTTCCTCGCAGAGTGAGGGACAGCGGCATTCCGAAGGCGGCGGTGGACAAGATACTGGGGGGAAATGCCCAGAAGCTGCTGGGGATTAAATAGAGACCGGTTTACTCCCCCATCACCTGCACCACTATCTCGCGGGTGCGCGGGCGGATATCGAAGTCCACCAGGACTATCTGCTGCCACGTGCCAAGGGTGAGGCTGCGGTCAACCAGCGGGATGGTCAACGAGGGGCCCAAGATGGTGGCCCGGATGTGGGAGTGGCCGTTGCTCTCACCCCAGGCCTGGTCATGACGGTATGGGGCCCCTTCCGGCACGAGCCTCTGCCATGCCTCGCCGAAGTCCTGCACCAGCCCGGGCTCGTATTCTATGGTGGCGATGGCAGCGGTCGAGCCGATGACGAAGAGGGTGACCACGCCGTTGGCGGTCTTTGACTCATCTACCTCTTTCTTCACCCGGGCGGTGATGTCGTGGACCTCGCCCCGCCCCCTGGTGTGAAGGGTTATCTTCCTGGTGGCTACCATGCGGAATCACCCCCTCCCACATTATTTCTTTCAGTTCAAACACCGGTCCGTCCCGGCACACCTGTTTCAGCCCTCCCGTGGTCTTGATGGTGCATCCGAAGCAGGCCCCGAACCCGCACCCCATCCTCGCCTCGAGGGAGACCTGCACGGGCTTGCCGCGGAGGGCCTTGTGGGCAGCCATGGCGCGGTACATCTCCATCGGCCCGCAGGCGAAGACCTGGCTGGCCCCGGGCAGGAAACCGGTCAGGTAGTCGGTAGCCAGGCCCTTCTTCCCTTTCGACCCATCCTCGGTCACGGTCACCAGTTCGACCCGTTTCGCCGGTGGGAAGTCGATGTGAAGGGAGGAGGCGGTCCGGGCTCCAACTATGAGCGTCAACTCATGTCCCTGTCCCAGGGCCCGTTGGACGAGAAAGGCCAGTGGTGCTATCCCCATGCCGCCCGCGACCAGCAGCAGTCTCTGTTTCCCCTCCTCCAGGCGGAAGCCGTTCCCCAGGGGGCCCAGCAGGTCCAGAGTGCCATGCCTCTGGCGGGAGAGCCAGCCGGTGCCTTTGCCTATCACGGCGAACAGGAAGGCGAGCCTGGCCGGATTTGAACCGGGTTCTACCTGGTGGATGCTCAGGGGACGCCGCAGCAGAAGCTCTTCACCGCAGCGGACCATGACAAACTGCCCCGGCCGGGCGGCCGCGCCGATGTCCGGCGCTTCCACCCAGAGGAGGTGGACGCCCGGGGCGACTTCCTCGTTAGAGATGATAGGAGCGAGCACAGTCAATTCCACTTCCGTTCACTGTCATTGCGAGCGAAGCGAAGCAATCCGTCGGTTTCCCCTCTCCCTTGACGGGAGAGGGATAGGGAGAGGGTGAGCTCATCGCGATAGGCCCCCTCTCTCTACCTCTCCCCCGCAAGGGGGGAGAGGAGTGGTACGGATTGCTTCGGGGCTTTGCCCCTCGCAATGACATTATTTGCCGTGCCCCAGGTACTCCGGCATCGGCTTGATGTTATAGTCCTGTTTCCCATTGGATAGCGCCTGCAGCACTGCTCGCACGGTGTCCAGCGAGGTAAAGCATGGGACCCTCTTCTCCGTGGCCACGCGGCGGATTTCGAATCCGTCCCGCAAAGGAATGCGTCCGCCGGTGACGGTATTGACCACGCCGTTCACTTTGCCGCTGCTGATGACATCAAGGATGTTGGGATGCCCTTCGCTGAGTTTCTTGGAAATGGTCTTCACCGGAAGCCCGCTGGCCTGTATCATGGCCGCCGTGCCCTCGGTGGCGTACAGCTCATATCCCACCGAGGCGAACCCCCTTATGATGGGCAGGGCCTCGGCCTTATCGCGGTCGGCGACGCTGAAAAGGATAGCGCCCTTCGGCGGCAGCATCAGGCCCGCCGCAATCAGGGCCTTGGTGAGGGCCGGTTCGAAGGTGTGGTCGATCCCCATCACCTCGCCAGTGGACTTCATCTCCGGCCCCAGGTAGGTGTCCACCCCGATCAGCTTCGACATGGAGAAGACCGGCGCCTTGACGGCCACCAGGTCTTGCCGTTTCCACAGCCCGCCGGCGTAGCCCTGCTCCGCCAGGGTCTGGCCGAGCATCACCCGCGAGGACACCCGCACCATGGGCACGCCGGTGACCTTGGAGATGAAGGGGATGGTGCGGCTGGCGCGTAAGTTGACCTCAATCACATAGACTCGAGACTGCGGCAGGACACCATCGGGGTCCGCCTCCTTCTTCAGGGGCATAATGACGTACTGGATGTTCATCAGACCTTTGAACTTGAGGGCGATGCCGATACGCACGGCGTAGTCCACCAGCGTCTGCTCCTCATCATCGGTCAGGCTGATGCCCGGATAGACGGCTATTGAGTCCCCACTGTGAACGCCCGCCCTCTCGATGTGCTGCATGATTCCGGGGACGAGCACCGCCTCGCCGTCGCAGACGGCGTCCACCTCCACCTCCCGGCCCATGAAGTACTTGTCGATCAGGATGGGGTGCTTCCTGTCTACTTCCAGGGCCAGGGCGGCGTAGCGGACCAACTCGCTGGCGTTATGGACGATCTCCATGGCGCGCCCGCCCAGCACATAGCTGGGCCGCACCAGCACCGGGTAGCCGATGATTTCGACTACCTTCAGGGCCTCTTCAATCGTGGTCACGCCGGCGCCCGGGGGCTGGGGGATACTGAGGTGGCTGAGGAAGTCCTCGAACCGGCGGCGGTCGGAGGCGATATCGATGGCTTCGGCGCCCGTGCCCAGGAGGGGCATGCCGCTCGAGGCCAGCGGCTCGGCGAGGTTGATGGCGGTCTGACCGCCGAACTGGACGATGGAGGGCGGCAGGTGGTCGGCGCCGTTCGAACCGGCCTCATTCTCCAGCAGATCCCGCAGGCTCTCCTCGTCCAGTGGTTCGAAATACAGCCGATCGCTGGTGTCGAAATCGGTGGAGACCGTCTCCGGATTGGAGTTGACCATGATGCTCTTGACGCCCGCCCCTTGAAGGGCCCACGCGGCGTGGACGCTGCAGTAGTCGAACTCGATGCCCTGTCCGATGCGGATGGGCCCGGAGCCTATGACCACCGCCTTCTTCCCCGGCATGGGTTGGGCCTCGTTCTCCTTCTCATAGGTGCTGTAGAAGTACGGCGTCTCGGCGGCGAACTCGGCGGCGCAGGTGTCCACCATCTTGTAGACGGGACGCAGGCCCCACTTGCTCCTCAGTTGACGCACCTGCTCGGGCAGCCTGTCGGCCAGGGTGCCGATCATCTCATCGGAGAAGCCCAGCCGCTTGGCCTGTCGGAGCAGGTCCGGGGTGAGCTCTTTGGCGAGGAGGGTTTTCTCCATCTCCACGATATTCTGGAACTTGTTGAGGAACCACGGGTCGATGCCGGTCTTTCTGGCCAGGTCCTCGGGCGAGGCGCCCCGGCGGAGGAGGGCCATGAGCGCCCACAGACGCTGGTCGTTGGGGCCAATGGGGTAGGTATCGGGGGAGGAAGGATCCTCCACCCACTTCCTGTCCTCCCACAGGAGCGACCGGTTGCCCACCTCCAGGGAACGGACTGCCTTCTGAAAGGCCGCCTCGAAGCACCGGTCAATGGCCATCACCTCGCCGGTGGCCTTCATCTGGCTGCCTGTGGTGCGGTCGCCGAGGGGGAACTTGTCGAACGGCCACCGGGGTATCTTGACCACGCAGTAGTCCAGGGCCGGCTCGAAGGCAGCCGTGGTCTTTCCGGTGACCTTGTTCTGTATCTCATCCAGCCGCTTGCCAACCGCTATCTTGGCCGCTACGCGGGCGATGGGGTATCCGGTAGCCTTGCTGGCCAGGGCGGAACTGCGACTGACGCGGGGATTGACCTCGATGATATAGTAAGCGCTGCCCTTCTTCTTGTCCCAGCTTGGCGACCAGGCGTCCATCACCGTGGTGCAGGGGGCGAGCGCCATCTGGATGTTGCAGCCGCCCTCGATGCCCAGGGCGCGGATGATCTTCAGGCTGGCGGAGCGCAGCATCTGGTATTCCTTGTCGTTCAGCGTCTGGCTGGGGGCGACCACGATGCTGTCCCCGGTATGCACGCCCATGGGGTCGATGTTCTCCATGTTGCAGACGGTGATGCAGTTGTCGGCTGCGTCGCGCATCACCTCGTACTCGATTTCTTTCCATCCCAGGAGGCACTTCTCCACCAGCACCTCGTTGCTCATTGGCAGATGCCTCCTCCGCTGCCTCCCAGGGTGTAGGAGGGCCGCACGATGAGGGGGAGGCCCGCCTGGCGGGCGAACTTTATGGCCTGCTCCACCGAGGACACGGTGACGCTCTCGGGAACCGGCTCGCCGATGTCCAGCAGTAGCTTCTTGAAAAGGGAGCGCTCCTCCGCCTTCCTGATGGTGTCCAGGGGCGTGCCCAGGAGGCGCACCCCGTATTTGTCCAGGACGCCTGCCTCGGCCAGCTCCACCGCCAGGTTGAGGCCGGTCTGGCCGCCGAGGGTGGGCAGGAGGCCCTCCGGGCGCTCCCTTTCGATGATGCGGGTCACCGATTCAACGGTGAGCGGCTCGATGTAGACCACATCGGCGACGCCCTCGTCGGTCATGATGGTGGCCGGGTTGGAGTTCACCAGCACTGAGGTAACGCCCTCCTCGCGGAGGGCCTTACAGGCCTGGGTGCCGGCGTAGTCGAACTCCGCCGCCTGCCCGATGATTATCGGCCCCGAGCCGATGACGAGGACCTTAGAGGGTTTGGTCATTTGATTGTTTCAGTATCATGAGATTGGATATCTAATCACTTTGTCGAGATTCTTGCCGCGTGTGATTGCTACGCAGTCCAGGTACCTGTAGTATTCTTGCTCTTGTTTGGCTGATTCCCATATCTCCTTGAGAACGTCAAAGAAATCCCTTTCTGGGGTCTGGTCATATGCCTTGTTCTCATACTTCCTTGCGGGAAAGTAACCGCGGCCATCTGATATGAACAATATGCCTTTCCACTTACCGGTTTCTCTCCGGCAGAACTCCAGGATTTGCGGGTATTTGTTATTAAGAGCATCGCTGATTTCCTTGGTGAGGCGCTCCTTGTTAGACCCTTCATCAATCCGTGTGAACTCAAAACCGTCGGCATCCTCGCAATGTGCATACCTCAAAGTGCTGATTCTTAGTGCGTAGACCGGCTGCTTCTTGTCAGATTGAGCCAAGCCAAGGCGTGTCACCTCTATCGCGTGATTCTGGCCATTCTTCTTGGCGGTGAAGTCGACCGTCTTGCCTGCCTTTGAGCGTCGTATCTTGGCTATGTCTGTAAAGCCCTTAGCGTGGAGAAATTCGAAGGCTTTTACCTCAGCGAGTAGGTCTCCAATCTGTGCATCCGCTACTTCAGCCATTTTGGGTAAGCTAACGCTCTTAAAGATATGTTTGAAATCTCGGCAGTGCAGTAGGCCAAGTTGGAGTACCTGGTCCAATATTGTGAGTCCGCTGTTCTCAAGTAAGTTGGCGGTGAGCATCCCGTGTGTGTAGCAGTCGATGCTTAGTCTTTGCTTGATGATTCTTCCAAAGAACTGTGCAATATGAGGATACTGTGTGAGGTTGGATGTTATTACCTCGGCTGCTTGTGTCATTTATGTCCTCTCACCATCTCCATGAACCGCTCGAACACGTAGACGTTGTACCTCCCCAAGCCAGCCCTGTCATCCTGAGCGAAGCGAAGGATCTCTAGGTGGTGGGGCCTATCTGTGCTACACCAACCCCACCAGAGATTCTTCGTCGCTTCGCTCCTCAGAATGACACTTGAGGTAAGACCCCCCTGACAGGAGAGGGATTGAGCCTGCTCTGAGCTTGACGAAGGGAAGAGGGCGGCCAACGCGGGCACAGCACGCCGTGCCCCTACTCCAGGGGAGAGAGAAGGTAATGGTGGCAATGACAGGTGACGGTCTTGGCTCATTTCTTATTCTCCCTCACCATCTCCATAAACCGCTCGAACATATAGACGTTGTCCCTCGGGCCGGGGGAGGCTTCGGAGTGGTACTGGATGGAGAAGACGGGCAGCTCTTTGTGGCGCAGACCCTCCACTGTGCCATCGTTGAGGTTGACATGGCTGACCTCCAGGTCGCCTTTCAGCATCTCGCCATCCACGGCGAAGCCGTGGTTCTGCGCGGTGATATGCACCCGGCCGCTGATGAGGTCCTTCACCGGGTGGTTGCCGCCCCGGTGGCCGAATTTCAGCTTGAAGGTCCTGCCGCCGAAGGCGCGCCCCAGTATCTGGTGCCCCAGGCAGATGCCCATGACGGGCTTCTGCCCCACCAGCCCTTTCATGGCCTCCTCCATATAGCCCAGGAGGGCCGGGTTGCCCGGACCGGGAGAGAACACCACCCCATCGGGCTTGAGCTTCAGAATGTCCTTGGCCGAACTGGTACACGGGACAACCACCACCGAGTTGCCCAGCCCGTGAAGGATGCGCAGGATGTTGTACTTCACCCCGCCATCCACCACCACGATATGATCCCGATGAGCGGTCTTGCGCGCTGCGGGGTGGCTCATTTTGGAAGCCGCGTCATTGGGGTTGCCGCTCCACGAGTAGAGCTGTCCGGTGCACACCTCTTTGACGTAGTCTATGGCCTCGTAGCGCGGCAGGTCCTTCAACTGGTGCAGCGCCTCATCGCTGGTCATCTCCGAGGTGAGCAGGCCGAGCATCACCCCGGACGAGCGCAGGTGGCGGGTGAGGGCTCTGGTATCCACCCCGGCGAGGCCGGGGATGCGGTTCTCGGCCAGGGACTGGTGGAGGGTCTTCTGGCTCTGCCAGTGGCTGGGCCGCGGCACTCCTCCCGTATGACGAAGCCCTTGACCTGGATGCGGCGCGACTCCACGTCCTGCTCGTTGATGCCGTAGTTGCCGATCAAGGGATAGGTGGGGACGACAATCTGGCCGGCGTACGATGGGTCGGTCAGCATCTCCTGGTAGCCGGTCATGCTGGTGTTGAAGACCACCTCGCCCCAGGCGGTGGACTCGCCGCCGAAGGAATAGCCTTCATAGACCGTCCCGTCTTCCAGTACCAGAATGGCTTTCCTCAATTGATTAACCTCTTACCCCTGCCCCTCTCTCCTTGGAAAGGAGAGAGGGGAGATAATTCTGCAAGAGGGGGCTGCGCCCCCTCTAAGACGCCCCTATTTCCCCGGTCATTGCGAGGCCCCGCTCGATAGGGGCCGAAGCAATCCGTGAATGTGGGGGTGACGGATTGCTTCGCGGAGTTTATCCTGAGCCTTCGGCGAAGGGCTCGCAATGACATGATGGGGGCTCGGCTCATGGCGCTCCTTCCTTGTAGACTATCCGCCCGCCATAGATGGTGGCTATTACCTTTCCCTTCAGCTTTGTGCCCAGCAGGGGAGTGTTCTTTCCCTTGGATAGTAGAGAAGCTTCGCTCACCAGCCATTCCCCCTTGGGGTCGAAGATGGTGACATCGGCGGGAGAGCCGACTTTCAGGGTGCCCAGTTCCGATTTCATCGGGATGCCGCCCAGGACGCCGGCTGGCCCAGAGGTAAGCCGGGCGATAACCAGCCCCAGCTCTAGCTCTCCCTGGTTGACCAGGGTCAGCAGGCTCCCCAGCGCCGTCTCCAGACCGCTGATTCCAAAGGCGGCCAGGCCGAACTCGCACATCTTGTCCACGGCGGCATGGGGCGCGTGGTCGGTGGCGATGGCGTCAATGACGCCCTCCTTGAGCCCTTGCAGCAGGGCGGCAATGTCGGCTCCCGTGCGCAACGGCGGGTTCACCTTGGCGCTGGTATCGTACCCCATGACCTTCTCTTCGGTGAGGGTCAGATGGTGCGGGGTGACCTCGGCGGTCACTGAAATGCCTTTTTCTTTGGC
>JAENJB010000174.1 GCA_016844565.1 Dehalococcoidia bacterium | reverse complement strand
GCTCCGGAAAGATGTCGGAGGCAGGCACTGCGCTCCACCAAGACGGCGAGCCATTTAGAAGAATCTATGGCCAACTCAACGATGGCACGACACTCTGCCGCCGAGTAGTATTCTTTGCCATCCCGTGTCTGATGGGGCATAGGGAAAGACTACTGAGCAAATACGGTTGGATACAGTTCTAGAAGTTAGTCCCTTCCATCAGGGCGGCGACTTTGCTATTCTTAGCTCAGAATGAGGTCAATCGTCCCGTTGTTCCAGACGGGCAGTCGTCGGTCTAGCGTTCAGATCATCGGTGACACGCTAAATTTTCTGCGTCTGGGCGCAGCTGAAAGGACCGAAATCATGAATAGCGTGAACATTAGTCACAACCAGACAGACAAGTATATCGCGGTCTTACTGGAACTTGGGTTTCTGAGCACCCCAATGGAAGAAAGTCGACCATCGTGCTATCGAGTCACCGAAAAAGGGTTGAACCTACTGAGGGAGATAGAGAACGTACAAGCGCTGCTCAGCAAATGTGCGACAGGTGGAAACCTCAACTACCCCTGATAGGCTCGGATTCCAAGTTAGAGAAGCATCGATCAAGTCTTTCGGCGGTAGTGTTGCCCGCCTTATTGTAGTATTTGAGAGTTTCCTTGGAGAGGGCTATCCTAAACTTCTGTTCGTTTGACATCCCGCCACCAGACGAACTCTCCCTTTCGGATCTGCCGTTCTCCTCTGCGTAGTATGGCAAGCTCTTTGTTAGTAAGTTCCTCTTCCTGAGCTCGAAGCCACTCCGCAAACCTTAGAAGTATGTGACTCTCGTCCTCGGATAGTTGTCCAACAACTTTCTTTAGCTCTTGTTTAGTTGTGCTCATGGCGCGATACCTCTAAAAGACAATATCACCATTGAACAAACATCGGCATGATTACATGGACATAGTTGTCCTGGCCGATGGGGCGGATGACGCCCGGGCTGGAGGGGGTGGTGGTCTCCAGGGCCACCTGGCCCTGGCCGATGGCGTTGAGGACATCGAGCAGGTACTTGCTGTTGAAGGCGATCTTGGCGGTCTCGCCCTTCACCGTGGCGTCTATCTCGCCCATGTTGTCGCCGATCTCTTCGGCGCGGGCCGAGACGGCCACCTTGCCCGGGGTGAGCTCGGCGCCGGGCGTTACCTGCACCCGCAGGATGCCGCTGCCGTCGCGGGCAAAGGTCGAGGCGGCTTTGGTAGCTCTCAGGAAGTCGGCCACGCCGACCTCGGCCCTGGTGGCGTAGTTCTTGGGGATGAGCTGGTTGTAGTTGGGGAAGTTGCCCTGGATGAGCTGGGAGACCATCTCCAGGTTCTTGAACTTGAACAGTGCCTGGCTCTTCTGGACGTTGATGCGAATCTCCACCTTCTCGTCCTCGTCGGAAAGCAGGTGGCTCAGCTCGGCCATGGAGCGCGCCGGGATGATGACGGCGGCCTTGCCGCTGACCGGGGAAGCGAGGGTAGTCTTATGCACCGCCAGCCGGAAGCCATCGGCGGATGCCAGTGTGAGGCGGTCTTCTTCAAAATCGCAGTGGATGCCGGTCAGTACCGGCCGGGACTCGTCAGCCGCGGCGGCGAAAGCCACCTGGGCGATACCCTGGCGTAGCGCCGAGGCCTCGATGGTGGCCGTCAAACCCTCGACCTGGGGGATAGGCGGGAAGTCCTCGGCTTCTATGCCGCTGATGCGGGCTTCAAAGCGCGCGCAATGCAACTGGAGTGTCCGGCCCTTGGGCGGCAACTCGATATCTACCTTGTCGTTGGGCAGCGAGGCGATGAACTCGCTAAGCAGTCGGGCGGGGACGGTGATGGAGCCCGCTCTATCTACCTTGGAGCCTATCCAGCAGGTTATGGCCATCTCCAGGTTGGTGGCGCATAGCCTGAAGCGGGACTCCTCGGCTGTGAGGAGGACGTTGTTGGTGATCGGTAATGTCGTGCGCGTGCCGATCGCACGTCCGACAATGCTCAGGCCTTTGCTGAGGTTCTCCTGGAGACAAGTGAGCTTCATCGTGCACCCCCCGAGGAAAAATTGTCATGAGAGTATACTCTCGCTCCGGTGTTTATTCAAGGGGTATTAACCTCTCACCCCTGCCCCTCTCTCCTTTGAAAGGAGAGAGGGGTTTTGTTTCGTAGAGGGGCTGCGCCCCTCTACAACGCTCCTACTAATCGGTCAAGGGGGGAAGCTGTGAAGAGGGCCTAAAGGTCCTCTTAGACGCCCGTTTACTCGAGGACTACCGCGCCGCTTTTGCCTCCCTTTTTCCTCGCCAGCCGGATGGCTTCGAGCCGAATGGTGGGCTCGGCGGCCTTACACATATCGTAGATGGTCAGGGCGGCCACGGCGACGGCGGTCATGGCCTCCATCTCGACGCCCGTCTGACCTGCCGTCTTCACGGTGGCGGTGATTTCGACGGTGCTGTCCTTCTCATTCATCTGGAACTGCACCTGCACATCGGTGAGTAGCAGAGGATGGCAGAGGGGTATGAGGGAGGGGGTCTTCTTGGCGGCCATGATGCCGGCCACCTGGGCCACACCCAGAGCATCGCCCTTGGCTATTTGGCCTTGCTTCAAGAGCCGGAAGGTGGCGGGCTGCATGCGGACCAGGCCTCTGGCGGTGGCCTCGCGGAGGGTGGTGGCCTTGTCACTGACGTCAACCATCCGGGCGCGGCCCCGGGCATCGAGGTGGGTCAAGCGGGATGGCATCTTCAGCCTCCTATTTGCGACATTGCCCGCTTCTTGGGCTTGATGCCTTCCGAGAGATAGTGTCCTTCGGGCTTTACGTGGACCGCCTGCTGGATGAGTTGCCGGAGGCCATCCAGGTCACCGCTACGGAGCGTGGGGAGCAGGTCGATCTCGTGGTCTCCCAGGAGGCAGGGGTGGAGCTTGCCATCGGCGGTCAGTCGCATGCGGTTGCAGGTGAGACAGAAATCGCCGCAGGTGATGGGGCCGATGAACCCGAGGGTGCCCCTAGCTGAGGGCAGGCGGTAGTATCTCGCTGGTCCGTTGCCCACCACCGAGGAGTCGGGGAGCAGCTCGCCCAGTACGGCAAGGCGCTCTTGAATCTCGGTCAGGGGCACAAAGCCGGTTGTGTCCTGGCCTTGCTCCCCGAATGGCATCAACTCGATGAAGCGGACATGCCATTCCTCGGCCAGGGTCTTTCGGGCAAAGTCCAGGAGCTCGTCATCGTTGATATTCCGCATGACCACCATATTTATCTTCACCGGATTGAGTCCGGCGGCGTGGGCGGCCTCGATGCCTTTCAGTACTTTCTGCAGCCCGCCGCGGCGGCAAATGCGGTTGAACCTGTCCTCTCTGAGGGTGTCCAGGCTGACATTCACCCGCCGCAGTCCGGCCTCTTTGAGCCGGCGGGCATAGCGCTGGAGAAGGATTCCGTTGGTGGTCAGGGAGAGGTCGTCAATGCCCTTTATTCCCGCCAGCATCTTCACCAGGTCGACGATGCCCGCTCTGACCAGCGGTTCGCCGCCGCTCAATCTGACCTTGTTCACGCCGAGCTCGGTGGAGGCGCTGCAGGTTGCAGCGGTCGGTGACGGAGACCCGGAGGTAGTTGATAGAGCGCTGAAAGCAATCGGCTATTCCGGTCATAGAAGATTCTTCAACAACCTCTCACCCTGCCCTCTCTCCTTTTTAAGGAGAGAGGGTGTTTCATCATTCATAGAGGGGCTTGCGCCCCCTATGAACGCCCTTCATGAACGCTCTTGTCACGGGTGGATGGCTTCCTTCTGGTGCTCCAGCGCCATCCTGGCTTTTCGAGCCGCCTGGCCGCGGTGGCTGACGCGGTTCTTCTCGTCCATCGTCAGCTCGGCCATAGTCTTGCCGAGCTGCGGCAGATAG
>JAENJB010000033.1 GCA_016844565.1 Dehalococcoidia bacterium | reverse complement strand
CTTCGCGGTGGAGTTTTGTCATGACCGTGGCATCGTATGGGGGCACGAAATTCTCCAGCATCCTGGACGAGCAGGTGGTGCGTATGCCTTTGGTGCAGATGTTGTCCTTTATCGCCAGGGGGATGCCGGTGAGGGGGCGGCACCTGCCGGCAGCGATGCGCTTATCCGCCTGCCGGGCCTGGCGAAGCGCCAGGTCGGCGGTGATGGTGACGCACGGGTGGACCTTATCCTGAAGGTCATTAAGGCGCGCCAAGACAGCCTCGGTCAGCTCGATGGAGGTGACCTGTTTCTTCTCAAGCTGGAGGTGCGCCTCGTGGATGGTCAGCTGATGCAGCTTATTCAACGGTGCCCCTCACTCCAGTATGGCGTTGACCCTGAAGTACCCGTCCTCTGCGCGAGGCGCATTGGCCAGTATCTGCTGTTGGGGGTAGGAGGGGGCTTCTTTATCGTTGCGCAGGATGTTCTGAAGGTCAATAGATTGGGATGTGGGGGGCACGTTGTTCGTGTCCACCTGCTGGAGAATCTCGAAGTTCTCCAGGATGTTGGACAGTTGCTCCTGCAGCTTCTCCATCTCGGCGTCGGTGAGACCCAGCCTTGCCAGGGTGGCGATGTGCAGGACTTCCTCTCGGCTTAGCTTCATTGTGCGTCTCTAGATAAGGAAAATAATGTCCCATTATATAACATTTCTGTGACATCAGCGCAGATAGAGAGCAAAGAGGGGCTGTAGCTGTCATTGCGAGGAGTCCCGACGGCGATCGGGACGACGAAGCAATCTCTATAGCACTGTTGAGATTGCTTCGCTTCGCTCGCAATGACAGAACTGTATTAGTAAACGACCTCGAGGCAATGACGGGTGGTAAGGATTGCTGGTTCTAGCGTTTGAGCAACCTCGGCAGCCCATCCGGCGTGGTGACCTGGGATACCACCTTTACGAAGTCGGCGAGAGAGGTGGACCGCTGGCGCAGTTGCCGTAGCTGCTGGCCGATGATGTTGCTGAAAGCCGGGTCGTCGGCGTAGCTGGAGTGAAAAGCCAGGTAGGCCTGATTCAGTTTCCGCAGACGGTAGCCCCTGGTGGCGAGGAACAGGCGCTGTTCCTCCATGAATTTCTCGGCTTGCTCAATATCCCCTGTAGACAGGTACTTGTCTACCTGGCCTCGTATTTCCATCATAGCGGCAGCGAAGTTGAAGGCCGGCACAGGTGGGCCTGTTTTCCCGGGTGCATCGGGTGTCCCGTAGTATAGCGAGCGGGATCGGGCGCCGATTTCCTTGCCGGCCATGTTGGCCACCGTCTCGTTGATGGTGGTCATTTGATAGGTGGAACGGTAGTGTCTTCCCAGGGGGCGAAAGAAGAGGTACTGGTGGAACCATTCATGGGCGATGGTGGATAGCACCGAATCGAGGTTCTCCGTGGGGGGAATCAGGCTGGGGTAGGTGGCTATGCCGCCGCTCCTCTCCACGTAAGCTGAGAGGCCCAGCTTCTCGATGTTGCTTTCTATCGTCTTGATTTGCGCGTCATCGAGGGCGGCGTCCATCAAGAAAGTCTGCTTTAGTTCAATTGTTTCGCGGGGAGAGATGGACAGGATGTTGGGAGCGGGCGTCATCTTGAAGCTCAGCGGCGGCAGGAGAAAGGCTGTCCCCGAGGGAAGCCGCTGGCCGAAACCTTCCGCGATGAGGACGGTCCTGACCTGCTCCTGCAGAACGGACTCCACCTGTGGCGAGATTTGTGCTAGCCGGTAGCGAAAGATCTGTGCTAGCCGGTAGTGGACTTCTCCACTTGTCTGGCCGGCGGCGGACATGCCCTCCGCCTCAAGCCGGTTCAGCTTTGATGCGAGGTCCAGGTACTCTCCAATCAGTTCCTTCTGAGCGTCCGTGGAGAGTGCGGGCTGCTGGAAATGGTTTTTCGCCTCATGAAACCACTTGGCCGGGGCGTTGCTGAGTTCCCAGTTCACGATACTGAATGTGTATGGCTTGATGGTCTTGTACAGGCCCTTCGCCGATGGGCGAAAGGCCAGCCAGAGGCCGATGATCAGGAAGAAAGATAAGATGCTTGCGAGCAGGCCCCTTTTGAAGGTCGGTTTGTCCATTGTTCGGTTGTCAGAGGTCACTTGAATTGTCTATGGAAATAAGCATAACATAATAGTTGAGTCGAAGCATGTTGCCTCTGTTCTGGAGTGGAGTCGTATCCGCACTGAAAGGAACCGCTCTTTGAAGGACGAACGAACAGGAATCCCGCCCGGGCAGGCAGTGACGGCGGACTTTCCGGTGCTTCACGTGGGGGATATACCCAAGTTCGAGGCCGGGTCGTGGCGCTTCGTTGTCTGGGGTGAGGTGGAGAATCCTCTGGAGTTCCGCTGGGAGGAGTTCCTCAAGCTTCCTCGCCGCGTGCAGAGGAGCGATTTCCACTGCGTCACCGGATGGTCACGCCTGGATGATGAGTGGGAGGGGGTGCCCGCGAGGGACCTGGTCCGGGCGGCTCGACCAAAGGCAGGTGCGAAGTTCGCTCTCGTCCATTCCATAGGCGGCTATACCACAAATCTCACACTGGATAAACTCACTGCGGAAGACACCCTTCTGGCGATCAAGTTCAACGGGATGGAGTTGAGCCCGGAGCACGGTTTTCCGTTGAGGCTGCTGGTGCCCTCGAAATATGCCTATAAAAGCGCCAAGTGGGTGCGAGGATTCAAGCTGCTGGACGTGGAAGAACTTGGTTTCTGGGAGAGCCGCGGCTACAGCAATACGGCTGAGCCCTGGAGAGCGGACCGGCACTCGGACTAGGCCTCTAAGTCGTTGCTGTCATTGCGAGCGAAGCGAAGCAATCCGTAACCCCGGGGACGAGACGGATTGCTTCGGCCCTTAGCCGGGCCTCGCAATGACAAGATAGACGTTCCCTTAGTTAAGCAAATCCCGCCACAAGACCGCTTGATACTCAGCCTCGGCAGCCAGTTCGGACTTAACTGTCCAATGGTTCTGGTTTCTTCTTCTTGTTTTCCAGCCATAGTGGTGAAAGCTGACCTACGAGGAGAAGCCACCATAGGCTTCGCCCCTTCCGGTAGATAACCCAAGCAGATACTCCCAGCATAATGACAACAGCAACTCCACCGACAATATCACGGGCAGTAGAATAAGCTCCCCCTGCCCCACCCATTACGAATTCTGTTATATATAAAGCATTATTACAAGTGTTAGCGGATACCCCAATACCCACGTCCAGTTAAGGTGTCTTTGGAACCAGTTCATGTCACCCCCCTTAGTTAAGCAAATCCCGCCACAAGACCGCTCACCCTTCACCAGGTCATCGTCATCATCATCAAGCCACCAGAAAAGCGAAGCCACTGATACATACCATACCCCCGTGCGCGTGGGAGAGACGGCACGCCAAGCCATGCATTATCGCTGCTTCGCCAGTTCTCCTATGAGGCCCACTGACCCGTCTTTCCGCATATACTTCCAGAAACGCCAACCATTCACTTGGGTATTTGTGATGTGGCGTGCAGCCCCAGAGGTGGTCCTCCATTGCCCGTCAAAGAGGAGGCATTGCCCCCTCCCACCATTATTTCGAGCAGTATCCAGCTGTCCCTCATATCTGGTACCTTTGTATCGTGCGAAGATGGGGATGAGTACTGAGTTTCCTCTGGTGTTGGAGACTCGCTCCGGACCGACCGGCTTTCCATTGGGAGGTGGGGCAAGCAGCCGTGTGAGCCGTTCCGCAAATTCGGTCAGTGTTCGGTAGATGGGAGCTTCGCCCTGGTCGAGGCTTTCGCGAGCAAGTTGCCAAGTCTGGTCTTTAAGGTCGGATAGCTGGGTAAACAAAGCTGTTCTCTCCACAGTAACTATTCCTCCTATAGTATATAGAATCTATAGTTATGATAGAGCATCCAGACGGCGTTGTCAAGTAGGCTTTGGCAGGAGAGTCTATCTCCCCCTGAAGGAACAACTTGTTACCTGAACGGTTTTGGCGGAATTCATACGTAGAATTATACCCTCATGCATCTGGACGATACCGAAAATCGTTCCCTATTTTGCCATAGACGTTCCTCCAGGGGAGTGCTATAATCTCACTCGTTTCGCGAATGTCATTTTCCTCAGATAGAAACCACCTCTCACGGGCCAAAGCTATGGCCTCTGCGCCGGTCTCCGGGACAGCCCCGGAGTCACCCTCGTCGGCGCGGCTGAAAGGTCTCACCCTGGAAGAGATGAAGGCCATGGCCAGGAAGCTGCGCCGACATGTCATCACCATGCTGGGCGCGGCGGGAAGCGGACACCCGGGCGGCTCCCTTTCGGCGGCCGAGATTCTGACCATCCTTTACTTCAAGGAAATGCGCTACAATGCGGCTGTTCCGAACTGGCCGGAGCGCGACCGCTTTGTGCTCAGCAAGGGCCACGCAGCCCCCATCCTTTACGCCGCCCTGGCCGAGAGCGGCTACTTCCCGGTGGAGGAGTTGTCCACCTTGAGGAAGCTGGGCAGCCGGCTGCAGGGCCATGCGGACAGGACCTTAACGCCGGGGGTGGAGATGTCCTCAGGTTCGCTGGGGCAGGGGTTATCTTTCTCTATCGGCGTTGCGCTGGCCGCAAGGCTGGACTCCCGTTCTTACCGCATCTATGTCCTCCTCGGAGACGGCGAGTGCCAGGAGGGACAGGTTTGGGAGGCTGCTATGGCTGCCGCCCATTTCAAATTAGATAACGTGGTGGCTTTTGTGGACCACAACGACCTGCAGCTTGACGGCCGGACGTGCGACGTCATGAATATCGAGCCCCTATCCGATAAATGGCGTGCGTTCGGCTGGCATGTCTTCGAGGTTGATGGCCACGACCTGGCTGAGTTGAGTAAGGCTCTGGAGAAGGCACGGGGGGTCAAAGTGCAGCCGAGCGTCATTATCGCCCACACGGTCAAAGGCAAGGGCGTCAGTTTCATGGAAAACAACGTGGAGTACCATGGCAAGGTCCCCTCCGGCGAGGACCTGGAGCGGGCGTTGAAAGAACTGGCCTAGGAGAGACGATTCATGCCGGTGGAAATGTCCACCCGGGAAGCCTACGGACGCGCTCTGGTTGAGCTGGGACGGACCAACGACAAGGTCGTCGTCCTGGACGCCGACCTGTCCCGCTCCACCATGACCAGCTATTTCGCGAAGGAATTTCCGCAGCGGTTCTTTCAATGCGGCCTGGCGGAGCAGAACATGATGAGCATCGCCGCCGGGCTGGCTGCATCGGGCAAGACGGCTTTTGCCAGCACCTTTGCTGTCTTTGCCGCCGGCCGCTGCTTCGACCAGGTGAGGATGAGAATCGCCCAACCCCGCCTGAATGTGAAAATAGTTGCCACGCATAGTGGGATAAGCGTGGGGGAGGACGGCTCTTCTCACCATGCCATCGAAGACTTGAGCTTGATGTGCTCCCTTCCCGGCTTCACGGTGCTGGTGCCGGCCGATGGCGTGGAGGCCGGACTGGCGGTGATAGCGGCTGCCTCCATGGAGGGGCCGGTCTATATCCGCCTCGGGCGCCCTAAGGTGTGTGTCATCTGCGATGTCGATTACCGGTTCACAGTTGGCAAGGCGGTGACCATGCGGCCCGGGAAGGACGTTGCCATCATCGCCACGGGCATTATGGTCTGGGAGGCGTGGCAAGCGGCCGACAAGCTTGCCCGGGAAGGCATCGAGTGCCGCGTAATCAACATGTCTACCCTTAAGCCGCTGGATGAAGAAGCTATCGTCAAGGCTGCCGCCGAGACGGGAGCGATTGTCACTGCAGAAGAGCATCTGGAGCACGGCGGGTTGGGGAGCATGGTGGCGCAGGTGGTGATGAAGAACCATCCGGTGCCGATGGCCGGCATCGCCTTGAAAGATGTCTATGCCAAGTCGGGTAAGCCGGAGGAGCTTCTCCAGCGATACGGGCTAAGCGCCCGGCACATCGAAGAGGCCGTCCGCGGAGTCCTGCGCCGCAAGTAGTGCCGGCGGGCGTGCCACGACTCTGGTTAGCCAACAGAACATCATTGACCCTTTCCCCCCAATGTGCGACGGAACTGAGTCTCATACAAGCGAGCGTACAATCCCCCTTGCGCCAGGAGCGCCGTATGCGTGCCACGTTCAACAATTCGGCCTCGGTCCATTACCAGGATGAGATCGGCGGTCAGGATAGTGCTCAGGCGGTGGGCAATGACGATGCTCGTCCGTCCGGCCATGACCCGCTTGAGGGCTTCCTGGATGAGGGCCTCAGACTCGCTGTCGAGCGAGCTGGTCGCCTCGTCCAGTACCAGGATACGTGGGTCCTTCAGTATGACACGCGCTAGTGCCAGCCGCTGCTTCTCGCCGCCACTCAGCCGGTAGCCACGCTCCCCAACAATCGTGTCATAGCCTGAGGGCAATCCCATCACGAAGCTGTGGATGTTGGCGGCCCTGGCCGCCGCCTCGATCTTCTCTTGCGTGGCGTCCGCTCTGGCATACAGCAAGTTCACGCGAATGGTATCATGAAACAGGAATGTCTCCTGTGTGACCGTGCCAATCTGCGCCATCAGCGATGCTAGTGTCACGTCACGCAGATCGTAGCCGTCAATCAGGATGCGTCCAGCGGTCGGGTCGTAGAGGCGGGGGATGAGATAAGTGAGGGTTGTTTTACCCGCCCCGCTCGGTCCGACCAGTGCTACGAGCTGACCGGGGTCGGCACGGAAGGAGATACGCTCCAGTACCTGGTCTCGTGCCTGGCTGAGCGCGACCAGTTTCTCATCTTCGTCACTTTCCCCGTTCCGCTGGCGTTCGGACCGATCGCCTGACAATACAGCCTGGACATCCTGCATCCTTCCGAAGCGGCGCACATCTTTCAGTAGGCCCTTCTCGTTTATCGTGTACTGAAAGCCGACATCGTCGAACTCCAGTATGCCGCGCGCCTTCTGCAGCACACAGGCGCCGGACTTCTCCATAATCTCCTGGGGAAGGTCCAGCACCTCAAAGACGCGCTCGAAACTGACCATGGAGGTGGCGAAATCCACCGGTGCGTTGGTCAGGCCCTGCAGCGCGCCGTACAGGCCGACCAAGTACGCGCCCAGGGCGATGATGGTGCCGATAGTCAACGTCTGGTGTATGGCCAGGTAGCCGCCGATGCCGTAGACCAGCGCAGTGCCAATTGAACCTAATAGCCCTATGCTGACGAAGAAAAGCGTACCCGTTACAGCACGGCGCACTCCGCTGTCGCGCACGGCCGCGGCGCGCTCCCTGAAACGTTTATCTTCCTCAGCAGTCCGGCCGAAGAGTTTGACCAGCAATGCGCCACTGATATTAAGCAGTTCGTTCATGATGGCATTCATCTTTGCATTGAAGTCCAACTGCAAGCGGGCAATATCCCGGAGACGATTACCCAGTTTGTGCGCTGCGACCAGGAACAGTGGCACGACGGCAATGCTGATGAGAGTCAGCCGCCACTCCAGGGTGACCATAACGGCCAGCAGCACCACCACCTGGATCAGGCTGGTGACGATGTTGACGAATGTGCTACTAATGGCATTCTGCGCGCCCACCACGTCGTTGTTCAGACGGCTCATCAGCTCACCGGGTTTGGTATGCGTGAAGAAACTCAGAGACATTCGCTGCAGATGAGAGAACAGTGCGGTCCGGAGGTCGTAGACTACACTTTCGCCAACCCTGGCGTTGAGCTGTCGTTGCAGCACGTTCAGCCCGCCGGTCAAGAGCGGGATTGTCAGCAGGCCAACGATTAGCCAGATCAGGCGATGCAAATCGCGCACCGGGAGAGTCCGGTCAATCAAATCGCGCAATATCAAGGGGGGCAACAAGGACAGGCCGGTGGTAACCAGGGTGGTGATCAACATCCCGACGATCCACCGGCGGTACGGGCGGGCGTAGCCCAGGACACGCTTCAACAACCCCCGGGTGACTTTGGGTCTCTCGTCGGGAGAGTTGGCAGCGTAAGCAGGTCTGCCGCGCATCATAGAGAGGTTGCGCACTAGTGACCACTCCCGGATAGAGATGGGAGCCGACCAGAATCAGGATGGCAATGGCACTGGCAAAACAGTCTGTTCGTCAGGCTGACGTGTTCTATGTGATTTAACTCTGGTTTCACTTTGGCGGGTTGGTTGTCGCCATCTTGCGTAAGCTAGAGTAAGCCGCAATAAAGAAGGGGATAAAAAGAAGGTCGATCACGGCAAGAGTAATAAAGACTTGAGGAAGAGGAATGGTATCAGCGATGAAATGACCGAAAACCACAGTGGCGAAACTAATCTTCATCAGGACTCCCAGAATGGCAAATTGCCGGTTCAGCTGAGGATTTCTGTAGGCGAGATAGAAGCAGATTCCGAAGGTTAAGACGTAAAAGGCAATCAACTGAATGTATCCATCGTGGTTCGGAAGTTCCGCTCCAAAAACAATGTAAACTGGTTTGAACAGAAAGCCGAAAACGATCCCGAGGATGATGTCATAAAGTGCGGCGACCAGAAAGAACCTTTTGATTGTCTTAAGCGACATGGTTTTCCCCTCCTTTTTTAGGTGGCTATTCTTCTGAAATTGGCGGAGTTCTTTAACCTATCCCTGAATTTCCGGCGACGCTGGTTGGTTTCCTCATCTGAATACAAGGTCTTTGCCAGCCACAAGAAACCGTTCTGTAGCTCCTGGACAGTCATGCTTTTGGGCACGATGTTGATATCAAAGAGAGTGCAGAGTTGCCAGGCCCGATCCAGGATGATGCGGTCTTCCTGTTTCAATCTTCGATAAAGCGGTGTTCCCGGAAAAGCGGTCATGAAAGTGATTTGTGCATCATACAAACCTGACACCCGGATGAAGTCTAGTACTTCTTCGAAGACTGAAGTGGTATCACCATCCAGTCCCAGAATAAAACAGCCGTTTACCGTAACCCCATAAGACTGAATCCTCGCAATGGCCTCTTTATATTTCTCCTGTTGTCTCAACTTCCAGTTGGTCTTCAACTCAATGCCGTCCAAACTGACTTTGAGTGGACTTTCTAAACCGACCAGAATCTGCTGACAGCCTGAATCGCGCATCAAACCTAGAAGCTCTTCATCTTCAGCCACGGAGATATCCGCCTCAGTGAACCAGTGAATCTTCTCTTTGGCCAGAGCTCTCAGGAGTTCTTTGCAGTGTTTCGTATTGACAAAGCTGTTGTCATCGGCGAATTCGATGAATGGCCTGTCCCATATCCTTTTGATGGCCCGAATTTCTTCGATCACTTTGTCAACTGGCTTAATCTTGTACCTGGGCGTCAGGAGAATAGAACTTGCGCAGAAATCACATTGGCGTGGGCAACCCCGACTAGTCTGGACCGTCAGTCGATTGTACCTTCCCGGGTCGAGTAATTCAAAACGGGGTACCGGAGCTTCCTTCAAGTCGAAACTTCCAGGATTGGATTGTAAATAGTAAGGTGAGAGCTCCCCTCTCTCGAAATCGGACACGAGTTGAGGCCAGAGGGCCTCCCCCTCGCCGACAACCACAGCGCTGCAGTGGGCTTTGGCTTCTTCTGGCAAAGCAGAGACGTGCAAACCACCCATCACCACTGGCACCTTCTTACTCTGATACTCGTCGGCCACTTGGTAAGCCTCCATGATTTGCGCCGAATAGGAACTGATAGCAACCAGGTCGTAGTCATCTGGTAAGAAGTCCTTTTGCTTCAAGTCGGTAATTTCCTGGTAGTCCACCTCGAATCTCTCGGGTGTCAGTGCGGCTAGTGTCAACAGACCCAAGCTTGGTAAAGAGGCGATGATTTTACTGCGTTCCACAAAGCTAGGGAGTGTTAGCCCAACCCGTGTCAACTCCTCGTTGTGGACTCGCACACCGCTCATGGCAATGAATCCGATTTTCATAGTCCAGTCACTTCCACAAAAGTGATAGAACCGGCCAGTATCAAGCTGAGTACGGGAATTAGAAAGATGCTTCTTAATCTGGGATTGTGGGCCATGGCGAAACAGCAGGCAGGCATGGATATCCCTCCAACAACGAATCCCCAGGATGCGACACTGAGCAGCAGGTTGGAGGTCAACTGTTGGACACTGAAGCAGAACGCGAGATTTACGATTGCCATGCCGAAAAACGAGATGTGGGCCAAACGGTACAATCTACGCTTGAAGCTGGTATAGCCCCCCAGCCATTCTTCCCGGTGAAAATACGAACCCAGGACAAATCCTGAGACAAAACCCACGATAATCCATAGCCAAGCCAAGCCCAAATTGACCTGGAAGGTGTGAAAATCCATTAATGAACCTCCTTAAGCTATCTCAGGCCGAGAGAATCAATAATGATTTCACATGCTGGAGCTTGGGCTTAGCCCGTTTGTTCAGACTTTGTCAATTCCCGCACCGCTCACCTCGAGTTAACATTAAGCCAACCAGTTCCGGATTATGCAAGGCGACGGTAACGCATAGCCCTGCCTCTCCCCGCCTTCTCCAGCTTGCCTGTCTCCGAAAGCTTCCTGAGGCCGGCCCTGATGGCCCTGTCGGTGCAGATAAGACCGGCTTCGTTCAGGCGGTGCCTGAGATCACCCATGGAGCGGGGTTCATCGAAGAAGCCAGCCTTCAGCTGGCGACGAACGGCTGCCAGAGACGAACCCCGCTTCGTTTTCCTTGTCCTGGTGTTCAGCCGGCCTCTTCCTTTCCGCCTGGATGGGGCCTCATCCATTCCCGGTGCTGCCGCAACGTCCTTGGGCAGGCCCTGGGAGCCTCTGATGGCAGACTGGTAAGTGTCGAGATAGTGTCGAACAAAGTCGACTGGGCCCTGCAGTTCGATAGTGCCCTCTTTGAGGTTAATTACCGCTCTGGCTTCGTCCATTAGGTCATCCTCCTTCGATTATTGCAATTTGCGTCCACGCTTTGCAGATTATAGCAGCAAGGGCATATCTTACGGAAGGTATGTCATGACCTGGTTTGGATCAACTCAGCCCTGA
>JAENJB010000173.1 GCA_016844565.1 Dehalococcoidia bacterium | reverse complement strand
TCCCATGGCGGTGGTGAGTACCTCCTTCCTGTTTTCTTCATCAACAGAAAGAGTACTCGCTGCCGCTAACTATTTCCACACCTTTTGATGGTAGCCCACCCCTCGCGTTACGAGGGGAAGGATATATCGGTGAAAGGCACAGTGGGGGACACCATGTGGTTGGGATTGGTAGGGAGTGGTACGTACCAGATGGGTGATGCCAGTGGCAATATCTGGGTCATTACCACGCAGCCACCACCCCAAGAAGGCCAGACAATATCGACTAGGGGGAAGGTTCAGTCAACCTTCAGTATTCTTGGTCGGTCATACGGCACAGTGCTCATAGAAACGCGGAGGCATTAGGGGAGGTGACAAGCAATGGCACGTCGCAAGACATGTGAGGTTAATGTACCAACACTGCGCCAGAATGTTCAATCCACCGGGGTAGATTTCTGCCCTGTTTGTCGCACATCTCTGGTGACTATTGAGCCACGCACTCTTTGTCTGGAAGAGCAACGTGCCCGGTAGCGATTTTTGGTGGCTTCTTCCGGAAGAGGCCAGGCGGTTCAGATACGTAGAGCTTTTTCACCAGCAACCTTACTCTGACGAGCCTCACACAGACAAGGACCCGTACTCGTGCCCAATGGAACCGAGCGACAAGAGAAGTCCTTTGACATCTGTTACCCAGTGGAAAGCAGAGTTCAAAAACATCAACGTCTTTCGTAGCTTTGCACTACACACCACTCGTGTTGGTGGCGACGAACTGATCGGCCCGTTTCTGCTTGACGTAGACCGGACCACTGAACAGGATGGGGGTTACCTGCCAGATTTTGACAGGGCTCTTAGAGACACCCGCTCGCTGGTAACGGAATACTGCTCAAGCCTTCGAGGCGATAGCTATCGGATATTCTTCTCTGGTCACAAAGGGTTCCATGTCGAGATCCACCCGAGAGCCATCAATACGCCGCATAACACTGGGCGATTACCGTACTTCGAAAGCAAGCGTAAGGAAGTGAATGAGAAGTTCGGAGCCAATTTCGTTGACAGGTTTCACGAGCATCTGCGCCTGCACCACTCTGCCAATTGCTGGATAGACTACGGGGGACACACAGCTTGCTTGATGAATTACGAAGTCAGCGTCAACGAGTTGTTCAGGCTCAGCGCTGATGAAATGCTCTCAAGAGCCAAGAATCTGGCGTGGCGGTGCAACCCTAGAGTGTAGACGTGAGGTCCCCCCCTACCGTCCGGCGATGCAAATACTGACCACTGCCGAGCCCGGACCCACCGCCAGGTTATGGGCCAGGCCCAGCCTGGCATCTTTCACCTGGCGCTTATCCGCCTTGCCCTGAAGCTGCTCATAGATCTCGTACATCATCCGCAGTCCGCTGGCGCCGATGGGATGGCCGAAGCACTTCAGCCCGCCATCGGTGTTCACCGGCAGCTTCCCTTCAAGCGTGAAGGTCCCGTCGCGAATGGCGTCGGGCGCCTTGCCCCGCGGGCACCATCCGAGATCTTCGTAGGTGATCAGCTCGGTGATCGTGAAGCAGTCATGCACCTCGGCCACATCCAACTCTTCCAGAGGATTCTTGATTCCTGCCTCGTCATAGGCTTTTTGGGCCGCCCTGACATTCTCCTCGATATGCAAGTAGTCGTACCCGGAGTTCAGCAGACCGTAGCGCGGGCTGGCGCAGATGGAGAGAGCCTTCACATAGACGGGATCGCTTCTGAACTTCTTGGCCATGTCCGCTCTGACGACGATGGCCGCAGCAGCGCCATCGCTCACCCCGCAGCAGTCGAATAGCCCGAAGGGGTCGACAATTATCGGCGCCTTCATGGCCTGCTCAAGGGTAATCTCGCGCTGGAAATGGGCCTTCGGGCTGAGCGCGCCGTTGTGGTGGTTCTTGACGGCGATCTGGGCAATGACCTTCTTGCCTTCCTCCCGGGAGAGACCGTAGTGGTGGAAGTACCGTATCGCCAGAGGCGCGAACATGGTCGGCGCCGGCATGACTCCCTCCATCCCGGTGTTGCTCAGCGAGTGGACCCCGATGGGCGAGTATGGCAACCCCGTCCAGCCGGTATCTTTCAGCTTCTCCACGCCCACCGCCAGGGCGATGTCGCAGGCGCCGGCGGCTACAGCGTAGCAGGCAGCCCTCAGCGACTCGATGCCCGTGGCGCACAAGTTCTCGACACGGGTGACCGGAATATAGGGCGTCTTCAACGGCATCGACAGGCTTATACCGGTAAAACCGGACCACACCGTACCGAGCCAGGCAGCCTGAATGTCCTTGGGATCTATGCCCGCGTCCGCGTAGGCCTCGTAGGCCGCGTCAACCACCATGTCCTCGGCGCTCTGCTCCCAGTTCTCCCCGAACTTGCAGCAGCCCATACCGACTATGGCTACCTTATCTTTGATACCATCCATCGCTAGCTCCTTACCGGCCGGCATTTCCAGAAGTAGTTGCTGATGCCGTCCTTTTGCTGGAACCGCCGAAAGGTCATCTCGATCGTCATGCCCACCTCAATCTCCTCGGGTGTGAAATCGGTCATCGGGCTGACAATCCTCGCCCCACCCTCGAAGTCCACCCAGCAGTAAGCCGTCGGCGGGTCCGGGCTGGGGCTGGTGACATAGTCCAGGCAGAAAGTAAAGAGTTGCCCCTGCTTATCAGCAAACTTATAATCGTCGAACTGGTCCTTGGCCTGGCACTGCACGCACACCCGCTGCGGAGGATACTGCGTCGTGCCACAGGCACGGCATTTCCCACCGTAGAGGCCCAGGACCTCTTTGCGCCGGCGCCATAGCACCATCGCCGACGGCGCCGGAGGACCGGGCAGCCGCGCCGCTTCAACCGGCACCAGATTGCGAAAAGCCAGGTACTTCTCATAGCTGGAGAGCATCTTCTTGGTGGACAGGAGCTTACCTACGCCTTTCCCCACCTGCCTCTTGTCTACCTCATCGGTCACCTTCAGGAGAAAAACATCAGCGCCGTCGCCGTAGTTGGCCAGCAGCAAACGGTCTCCCGCCTTAGCTCGCTCCAGGGCTGAGGCCAGCATCACCAAAGCCTGAGCGGCGCCCGTGTTACCGGCGGATTCCAAAAGCGTCTCCTGGACCTGCGTCTTCGGGTCAAAGCCAAGAGCCCGTACCAGCTCCGAGTGGCTTCTGGCTGTTGGAGCGGATACGACCGCTCTGCTCACGTCCTTCGGGGACACGCCCTTATCCTTCAGCAGAGCC
>JAENJB010000172.1 GCA_016844565.1 Dehalococcoidia bacterium | reverse complement strand
GATAAGGTTCTTGCCCTGAGGATGGTCGACGGCCACCTTTCCGCCGATGCTGGCATCCACCATGGCCACCAGGCTGGTGGGCAGGTGGACCAGCGGCAAGCCGCGCAGGAAAGTGGCGGCGACGAATCCGGCCAGGTCGCCGATGACGCCACCACCCAGAGACAGGATGAAATCCCCCCTCTCGACCCGCTTCTTCACCAGGAAATCGTAAATCTTCGATGCGCTGTCCAGCGTCTTTGAAGCCTCGCCCGGGGGCAAGGCCAGGGAGTTCACCATATACCCGGCCTTCCTCAGACTTCCTTCGGTCTCCTTCCCATAGAGGGAAAAGACCGTCTCATCGCTGATAATATTGGCCGCACCGCTGAGCCCCACCGATGACAGGAGACCGGCCAGGTCCTTCCTCAATCCCCAGCCGACATAGACCGGATAGCGCTCAGCAAGAGTCACCACCTCGCAGACCGGAGTCAAGCCCTCACCTGAAGCGGCTCGACCCCACCACCCTTCCCATAACTGCCAGTCTCGCAGGGCTTCGGCAACCACCTGCTCCGGCGCTAGATCATCGGTGTGGATAGTGAAATCGGCCAGAGCATAGTAGGGCTGGCGGGCAGCCTTAAGAGAACGAATGCGTTCCAGCGGGTTTCCCACCGCCAGCAGCGGGCGCACGGCCGACTGGCCGCTCCGCTCGATGTCCTTCGACAGACGTTCGTAAACGGTCTCCGGCCTGGCTTCCAGACAGAGGACCATGCCAGAGCCATGAAACAACTCCCGGTTTCCTGCATCGAGGACAGCCCCACCACCGGTAGCGATAACTCGCCTCTCCTGGGTAATAACCTGCCGGATGACCTTCTTCTCCCGCCGGCGGAACCCCCCCTCACCCTCTGCCTCAAAGAGCTGCGGGATGCTTTTGCCAGCCTGTCGCACGACCTCCTCATCCACATCCAGAAAATCCCAGCCGAGACGCCGGGCAAGCTCCCGGCCGACGATGGACTTGCCGGTGGCGGAGAAGCCGGTCAGGATAATCCGGCTAGCAGATCTCTTACCCATTTTACCCCGTCCCGGTAGTCGTGCCCTCCCAGGGCCGCGGGATAGTGCAGCCCGCTTTCGAAGATGACAGTCACGGCTGGGTTTTCCGGCACCACGAGCCTGAGCACCCGCTCAATGTCCACCCACCCCTGCTCAGGCCTCTGGCTGGGGTGCACCGGTATGTGGCGGAAAGCCTGGTAGTCATCGGCGTGGCGCGTGTTCCAGAGATGCATCGAGCCGACATGGGGCGCCAGTCCTTGAGCGAAGTCGTACATGTCAATGCCGTCGCGCTGCATGGCGAGCATCATATGCCCGGTGTCGAAGCAGTAGCGCAGAGATGGGAAACCGGCGAAGACCTTCTGCAGAAAGGGGACCGAGAGCAGCGGGGTGGGACCGAAACCCTCCACATGAATGGACACCTCATACTTCTCGCTCAGTTCAGCCAGACGGCTGGCGCTCCTCCAGGCAATCTCTTCCATATTTACAGCACTGAACCCCGAGGCGTCGGTGGTCGAAGGGGAAGGGAAGTGGGCCACGATGTGGCCGGCCGGCAGGCCCCTGGCCCTCTCCAGGGTATCGGTAATCATCCTGAAGTTGAGCTCTCTCTTGGCTTCGTCCACATCGCAGAGAAAAGCCCAGGTAGGAGGCTTGGGATACCAGGAGAGCCTGACCAGGGGGCAGTGAACACTGACCTCCAGTCCATGCCTTGCGACCCTTTCCTTGATGGGGAGGAAGTCTTCCTCGGGCAAGTTGTAGAACTCGCCGTGCTGGAGGCGATTGGACAGGATGGCCTCCTCGAAGTCCACCAGTCCGTGACAGTGAAAGCCGAGGGTGGGCATCAGCGGCTTCCTTCAAGGCCCAACGAGCCGGGGTAGCTGAGATAGCTCCGCTTTATCTCCTTTAGACTATCACCGCCGAACTTCTCCAGCATGGCTTCCGCCAGCACAATGGCTATCATGGCCTCGCCGATCACGCCGGCGGCGGGCACGATACAGACGTCGCTACGCTCGTAATGCGCGGCCGACTCCTGCCCGGTGCGCAGGTCTACCGAAGCCAGAGGACGGGCCAGGGTGGCGATGGGTTTGACCGCTGCCCTTACCAGCAGCGGCTGCCCGTTGGTCATCCCCCCTTCCAGACCCCCGGCCCGGTTGGTGGGACGCTGCCAGCTTCTGGCCTTGGCCCCACCGGGCTGGATAACATCGTGGACCTGCGAGCCCCTCTGGTCGGCCTGCGCGAAGCCGGCGCCGAACTCCACACCCTTGACCGAGGGGATGCTCATCACGGCCTGGCCGATACGGCCATCGAGACGCCTGTCCCAGTGCACATGGCTGCCTAATCCGACAGGGAGGCCGATAGCCACTGCCTCGAAGAGACCGCCAACGGTGTCGCCGGCCTCTTTCGCCTTGTCGATAGCGGCTATCATGCGTTTCTCGGTCTCCGGGTCGGCGCAGCGCACCGCGGACCTTTCCACCACATCCCAATTCGGAGGGGCCACTTTCTCGGCCCGCTGGCCGCCGATGGCCACCGTATGGCTGTGAATCTCAATGCCGAACTCCTCCAGGAAGCGACGGGCCACTGCCCCCACGGCCACCCTGGTCGCCGTCTCCCTGGCGCTGGAGCGCTCCAGTATAGGGCGCACGTCATCCAGCCCGTACTTCACCACTCCGGGTAGATCGGCATGGCCGGGACGGAGGCGGGTCACGGGCTCGCCCCCTTTCTCGGTGGGCGAGACACTCATGACCTCGCGCCAGTTCTCCCAGTCCTTGTTCCAGATGACCATGGCGATGGGGCTGCCCGTGGTGAGGCCGTGCCGCACGCCGGACAGCAGCTCCGCCCTGTCCTTCTCTATCTGCATGCGGGGCCCACGTCCGTAGCCGCCCTGTCGCCGCTCGAGGTCGCGGCGGATGTACTCCTCGCTGAGGGCCAGTCCAGCGACCATCCCTTCAACGATGGCCGCCAGCCCGCGTCCATGAGACTCACCGGCGGTGATAAAACGGAATGTGCCCATCAGATTCTTATCGACCTCTTACCCTCGAGTGACACAGAACCTTACCTCTTCCTATCACCCTCACCCTAGCCCTCTCCCGTCAAAGGGAGAGGGAACGATGCCAGCTATCCTCTCTCCCCTGGAGGGAGAGAGTTAGAGAGAGGGGGACTCTCGCCCCTCTAAAACGCCCTTATTGAACGCCCTCTCCACCCAAGGC
>JAENJB010000171.1 GCA_016844565.1 Dehalococcoidia bacterium | reverse complement strand
GGATTTCGTAGTAGTCTCCTGAGGCCCCCGCCCACTTCACCAGTTGCCGTGGCGTGGGGCGCTTCACCAGTTGGGGCAGTTCGGCGCCCGCCTGGACATCCTCGTAGTAGGTTACTTTGGCCATATCTCGTCTCCCTCCTTGCTAACGGCGGATAAGGGTCAGGACACACTTAGCTGCCAGTTCGTCCCTCTGGTTCTTGAATGTGAACTCCAGGAACAGCAGGAGCATCTTGCCTCCCGCCGTCTCTCTGGCATTGGCCAGTTTGCCGGTGACCGTGATAGTGTCACCCGCCTTGATGGGCTGGAAGTACTCAATGTCGTTTCCTCCATTGAGCACCCGCGGCAATGGACACTTGGCCTCCATCGCCTTCTGGGAGACCTCCTCCAGCCGCAGGGCGGTGACGAAGGTGGGTGGGGCCAGCAATGCGCCATGTCCGGACTTCCTGGCGTAGGCCTCGTCGTTGTAGAGGGGATTGGGGTCGCCGATAGCCTCGGCGAACTTGCGGATCATGCTCTTGTCTACCTCGTAGACCTGGGGCCCGAACTCCTTCCCGATTAGCTGGCGTATCTCGTCGCTGATGGCTGACGTTTCGGTCATAGGCACCTCCCTTTGTTCGAAGGTTGAGCGGAAGGAAGACACAATAACAGGTCCAGCAAGCGTGGAGGATTAGTTTATCCCAGCCCTGCTTAGTGTGTCAAGTTGAGTCCGCTTCTTTCTCGACAAACTAAGTGGTTTGGCTTAAAATAGTTTCTGGTTTGCGCCTTGAGCGGCAATCTAACGGGGGGTAACGGCGCTGGACAAGGTAATGGCCATGATTCTGGCCGGTGGCAGCGGCGAAAGGCTCAGCGTGCTGACTGAGGAGCGGAGCAAGCCTGCTGTGCCTTTCGGCGGCTTGTACCGCGTCATAGACTTCACTATAAGCAACTGCGTCAACTCAGGCATTCATCACATAGCGGTCCTCACCCAGTACCGTCCCCGGTCCCTGGCGGAGCACATCCTGGGTAGCGAGCAGCGGTGGGAGCAGACCGCCGCCGCCGGCAGGATCCGAATGCTACATCCCTACCTGAGCCGGGACGGCCATGGCTGGTACAAGGGGACGGCTGATGCCGTCTACCAGAACCTGTCCGTGGTGGATGAGGGGAAGGTGGACGAGGTGCTCATCCTGGCAGGCGACCATGTCTACTTGATGGACTACAACGACATATTGCGCTACCACCGGATGAAAAGGGCTGAGGTAACCGTCGGGCTGGTGGAGGTGCCCCTGGAGGTGGCCAGCCAGTTCGGGCTGGTCACCTGGGACGTCAGCCACAGCATAACGGGCTTCCAGGAGAAGCCGAAAGATCCAGCCAGCACTCTGGCCTCCATGGGTATCTACGTATTCAACAAGGAAATCCTTGTCGAGTGTCTTGAACGGGATGCAGCAGAAGAGGGTTCGGGGCATGATTTTGGTCGTGACATTATGCCTCACATACTGAAGGAACACAAGGTGGTGGGATACAAGTTCAATGATTACTGGCGTGATGTCGGCACGGTAGAAGCCTACTGGCAGGCAAATATGGACCTGATTGTTGACCTTCCTCCACTGAATCTCTACGGGCTGGAGACCAAGGTCTTCACCTTCCCGCGGAACCCGCCCCCGGTGAAGCTGGGGCCTAATGCCCAGGTAAGCCGCAGCCTGATATGCAACGGCTCCATCATCAACGGACGCGTGGTCAACTCGGTAATCTCCGACAGAGTCTTTGTCGAAGAGGATGCTGTCGTGGCTGACTCCATCGTTTTTTCGGATACTACTATAGGGAAAGGCGCACTGATTCACCGCTCGATCATTGACAAAGAGGTCTCTGTGGGACAGAGGTGCCATATAGGTTTTTGGGAGGACTATACCCCCAATAGTAAGGAACCTGAATATCTTAATTCGGGCATCACCCTTGTCGGCAAGGGCAGCAAGATACCTGATGGGGAGAGGATCGGTCGCAATGTCAGGGTGGGTTGCCTGGTAGATAAGGGGGATTTCCCATCCGATTTTATTCCCAGCGGCGCCTCGGTAGAGAAGAAGAAGCCGCGACGGCACCGCGTGTAATGCTGAGAGACTGCCGCTTGCCGATGGCGCTGCCGTTCGTGGTGAGACTGTCGAACCACAGCGGCGCCGAATGCGTGATGCTCGCCCTTCGACAAGCTCAGGGCGAACGGAAAGCTGAAGATTATCCACTGCTCTGTTGCGAGATGGTGCTTGTTAGGTAGTTTGCGATGATTTACTGGGCGCCTCTGCTGCATTTCTACCAACCGCCGACGCAGATACATGCCGTGTTGAGAAAGGTCTGCGACGAGGCCTACCGTCCGCTGATCGAGGTCTTTGAGGAAAACCCCAATGCCAAGGCGACGGTCAATATCTGCGCCGTTCTTACCGAGCTGCTGGCTGAGTGCGGTTACACGGATATCATCAAGGGTCTGCGCCGCCTGGCCGAGAGGGGACAGGTGGAGTTTACCGGCTCCGCCAAGTACCACTCTATTCTGCCGCTCATGCCTCTGGAGGAAACCGAAAGGCAGATCCGTCGCAACCATCTGGCCAACCGTCACCACTTCGGAGAAGCATACCGGCCAAGGGGTTTTTTCCCTCCCGAGCTGTGCTACAGCAAGGAGGTGCTCGAGCCCGTCATCGCCTCCAGGCACGATTGGATGCTGCTTAGCGGGGTGGCCTGCCCGGCGGCCTGGCCCATGGATATCGTCTATGAGGCCGGTTTCGATGAGGAGAGAATAGGAGTGCTCTTCCGCGATGACATTTTAAGCAATAAGATAAGCTTTCAGAGTATTGACGGGCAGGGCTTCCTGGACCACCTGCGCCAGCTGCGCAAGGATGGCTCGGATATCTATGTCATCACCGCCATGGACGCGGAGACTTTCGGCCACCATATCCAGAACTGGCAGAATCTCTTCCTGGCCAAGGTCTACGAGTCTATCGCCCCTCCGGAAAGCTCATACAAGGAGCTCAAGCAGCGGCAGCCTCTGGCAGCGCAGCATAAGGCTCTCTTCGAGCTCCAGAAAGAACCCTCCGCCGCCGATATTCAGGTGGTAACTGTCAGTCAGCTGCTGGAGTTGTTTCCCCTCGGCCCCAGGATAGAGCCGATTCCGTCATCGTGGAGTACTTCCGCGGAGGATATCAAGGCGCGCAACTTCTATCCTCTCTGGAAGGACCCGAAGAACCCCATCCATCGCCTCGTGAAGGCGGCGCTGAAGGCTGCTGACAACCCGCCGAGCCGCCAGCATGCCCAGATCGCGCGTGCCCTGATGGATGAGGCGCAGCATAGCTGCCAGTTCTGGTGGGCCAGTAAGCGCCCCATGTGGGATATCAACATGGTCTACCTCGGCCTGCAGTCACAGCAGCAGGTCGTTCTTAACGCGCTGAAGAGTATCCGTCTGAGCAGCGCCAGCCAGGACATCAAGCACCAGTACTACAACCAGGGTATCATCTCGCGCGAGATTTCCAACCGGATCGCCGAAGACCTGATGACGGGATGAGTCTAGTAGACAACCCCCTCGCGGCGCCAGCCGCCGATGGCCTTTGAGTTGTAGCCCAGTCCCTTCAGGATTTCACCGGTGTGCTCTCCCAGGGCAGGCGCGAAGCTCCTGACCTCAGCCGGCGTGTCGCTCATCTTGATAACCATGCCCATTTGCTTGACCTTCCCACACTTCGGATGGTCCAGCTCCAGCACCATTCGGCGCTCGCGTATCTGAGGGTCGTTCACCGCTTCCTCCAGGGTGAGCACCTTGGTGATAGGTATGTCTTTTCCGCCGAGTTGTTCCACCCATTCATCGGCCGTCCTGGTGAGGAATACCTGGCGAAGGCGGGCGAATATCTCCTGCCATTTCGGGTCTTCAGGTTCCCGATAGAGGTGCTCGATTGAATACCTGTACGGGATGAAGTCCTCGTGACCGATGGCGCGGC
>JAENJB010000170.1 GCA_016844565.1 Dehalococcoidia bacterium | reverse complement strand
GCTCAAGCCCTGGAAGATATTGCCATGATGAGAGTGCTTCCCAACATGACAGTTATTGTCCCGGCCGACGCGCTAGAGGCGCGCAAGGCCACGCTCGCTGCCGCTCACACCCCTGGTCCCGTTTTTCTGAGACTAGGCCGCAGCCTGGAGCCCATAATAACACGGGAGAGTGACACCTTTCAGGTGGGACGGGCAAACACCCTGCGTGAAGGCAAGGATGTTATGCTGGTGGCCTGCGGTCTGATGGTATATGAGGCTACCCTGGCTGCCGAAGCACTGCATGAAGAGGGCATCGAGGCAACGGTGGTCAACCTGCACACCATCAAGCCTATTGATGAAGGAACTATAATTGAAACCGCCCGGCGGACGGGAGCGGTGGTCACCGCTGAGGAGCATCAGGTCCATGGAGGAATGGGAAGTGCGGTGGCAGAGGTGCTCGCCCGGTATCATCCGGTGTGTCTGGAAATGGTAGGCGTTCAGGATACCTTCGGTGAGTCAGGGAAGGCCGACGAGCTGCGCGAGAAATACGGCCTCACCTGGAAACAGATAAGGGAAAAAGCCCTGCTGGCCATTGCTCGCAAGAAGAGCGGCAGTCGCCAGCGGAAGAGCTAAGGAGGAAGCATGCACATGCTGGAGCTCTATCAAGCCGGACAAAGCCCCTGGCTGGATATGATTGAGCGCCGTCTTTTGCGCTCAGGGGAGCTCAGGCGAATGATAGAGGAGGAAGGGTTGCGGGGTCTGACCTCCAATCCGACCATTTTCGAGAAGTCCATCAGCCGGGGCAAGGAATACGAGGCAGATATCCAGCGTCTGGCAGCCGAAGGGAGAAACGCCTTTGAAATCTACGAAGAGCTTAGCACCGTGGATATTCAGGGGGCATGTGACGCTTTCCATTCAGTATATGTGCAGAGCGAGGGGGAGGACGGTTATGTCAGTCTGGAACCTCCTTCTCAATATGCATATGATCTCGAGAAGACCTTGACTGAGGTGAGCCACCTCTTCAGGAAGGTGGGGACTCCCAACGTCATGATTAAGGTCCCCGGAACGGCTGAGGGTGTCGACGCTCTGCGCGAGCTCATAGCGTCCGGCATAAACATCAATGTCACCTTGCTCTTCTCCCTCTCTAACTACAGCCGTGTCGCCCGGTCCTATGTCGAAGGGCTTGAGAAACGGGCGCGCCAGGGCAAGGAGTTGAGCCGTTTGGCCTCGGTAGCCAGCGTGTTCGTAAGCCGGATAGACACCGCCGTGGACAAACGGCTCGGTGAGCTTCTCCAGCAGGAGAAGGACGCCCGTCGAAGGAAGAGATTGGAAGCTCTCCTGGGCCAAGCGGCCGTAGCCAATTCGAAGGTCATATATCAAGAGTACCGGGAAGTGTTCGACAGCGCCGATTTCAAAGCCCTTGCCAGCAAAGGCGCCAGGCCTCAGCGACTTCTCTGGGGAAGCACCAGCACCAAGAACCCCGCCTACAGCGACCTCAAGTATGTGAATGAACTTATCGGTACTGGTACCATCAATACCCTGCCTCCGGAGACCTGGAGGGCTTTCCTTGACCACGGAACAGTGAGACAGACCGTGGGCCAGGGCGTGGCCGAAGCACGGCAAGTCCTGAAAGAGCTCGAAAGTGTGGGAATATCGCTGGAACAGGTCTGTGCTTCTCTTCAAAAGGATGGAGTGAAGGCCTTTGCCGACTCGCTGGACTCTCTGCTCAAGACGCTGGATGACAGACGGCAGATGGCTCTGGCGGTCAAAGCGGGAAAGGAAAGCTAGCATGCCGAAGGAGAAGGTCATCCTCGGGAGCGACCATGCCGGCTTCGAGCTGAAGGAGGATATCAAGTCCTTTCTAATTGAGCAGGGCTATCTGGTGGAAGATGTAGGCACCCATAGCACAGCATCGGTGGACTATCCGGACTACACGCGGCTGGCGGCGGAGAAGGTAGCTGCCGGTCAGTTCCCTCGGGCGGTGCTGTTCTGCGGTACCGGCCTGGGCACCTGCATCGCCGCCAACAAGGTCCCCGGGATAAGGGCCACGGTGTGCCTGGACACGTTTACCGCCGGGCTCAGCCGCGCCCACAACGACGCCAATGTCCTGGTGCTGGGAGGATTTCTCGTGGCCGGGAGGCTGGCCAGAGAGATCGTCCGTACATGGCTAACCACTACCTTCGAGGGCGGCCGGCATGCGCAGCGCCTGGATAAAGTAAGAGCGATAGAAACGGAGGGGCGACTGAAGCGAGGCAAGCTCTATGACATCAGCCGCCCCATCCAGTCCGGCATGGTTGTCTGGCCGACGGACCCGCCGGTGACCATAGAACCAGCCAAGGCTATTGCTGCGGGCAAGTCGAGCAACGTTTCGCGAATGCACATAAGCACCCACACGGGCACGCACATAGATGCGCCCCGCCACTATATCAATGGCGCCTCGGGGGTGGATGACATTGTCCCGGAGGTCCTCATGGGCATGGCGCGGGTCTTTCAACTTGACCCTCAGCTACGGAGCATCGACGGCAGGGTGCTTCAAGGTCTGAATTTGCAAGGGGTGTCCCGGGTTCTCTTCGGCACATCCAATTCCTCCCTGTGGGGAAGAAACGAGTTCACCGAAGACTATGTCCATGTCTCCGAGGAGGCAGCCAGAGGGCTGGTAGCCCAGGGGATGAAGCTCGTAGGCATAGACTATCTTTCCATCGAGGAGTTCCGCAACAAAGGGAGGTCCGCCCACCACACCCTGCTCCAGGCAGGCGTGGTCATTGTGGAAGGGCTCGACCTCTCCGACGTCCCCCAGGGCGACTATGAGTTGCTTTGCTTACCCCTCAGAGTGAAGGGGGGAGACGGGGCACCGGTGCGGGCTTTCCTGAGGGAAATCTGAAAACGGAGGCCAGTTCTGGCTAAGATAGTCCCGGCCATCCTCACCGACAAGCCTGAGGAACTGGAGGCCATGCTCCGCCAGGCGGAATCATTCACCTCATGGGCTCAACTGGATATCATGGACGGCGCGTTCGTGCCTTCTCGGAGTATAACGGCCGCTGATATCGCCCGCGCCAGGCCCCGGCTTCAATGGGAGGCCCATCTCATGGTGCGCGACCCGGACAAGTACTTCGAGGGCTTCAAGAAGGCGGGAGCCCAGAAGGTGGTCTTTCACTACGAGGCTGTCGCCAGCAACATCCAGGAAACCGTCAGAAGAGCGCGGGCCCACGGGCTACGGGTGGGGATGGCCGTGAATCCGGAGACGCCCGTTTCCGCCATCCAGCCATTGCTGGGAATAG
>JAENJB010000169.1 GCA_016844565.1 Dehalococcoidia bacterium | reverse complement strand
ACGGAGCCGGCGCCTGTGGGGCGGCGCAGGCCGAGAGCACCAACCCAAGGACTAGAAGCATTGCCATTACGAAGCTGACTCTTCTCATGGTGTGGGGCTCCTCCATCTTAATCCTTTTGAATATTGACCCGATTCTGAGATAGATTTGTCTGCTACCGCGCCCCGAAGATGGTTTTGGCCACCTCCGCAGCCTTCGGGCTGTTGGCCGGGTCCAGATTGGTCGGATTCTCCTGCAGGGTGAAGAACTCAGGCCGCATCTCACGAATGGTGAGCCAGGTCGGGACGACGTCCTTCCTGATGCTGGAGGCCTCCAGGGCCTTCCCCATCGCCGCCTGCCCCTCCTTGGTGAATATCCAGTCGAGTAGCACCAGCGAGGCATTGGGATGGGGCGCGTTCTTGACGATGATTACACCGTTGATGCTCCAGAGGGCTCCCTCTTTGGGGTGCACGATCTGTATCGGCGCTCCGGCCCTGACGGCGGGGACAACACGAGAGCGCGCGGGGAAGATGGCCAGGGCTTTCTCGCCATGGACCACCTGCTGCACCGTCAGGTCATAGCTGGGAATGAGCACCAGGCCCTGTGCGGCCACCTTCTTCCAGTACTCCTCTCCGAGGCTCATGGTGGCAAAGAAGCCGGATGTGCCCGGGCCGGCGCCGGGCCGGGGGTCCTGCAGGATCATCTTGCCCCTCCACTGGGGATTGAGAAGGTCCTGCCATGACTGGATCTCGCCCGGCCTCACCAGGTCGGTATTGACGATGAAGGTAGGATCGACGCTCGAGTTGATGACGTAGGCGCTCTTCCGTGGGTCGTACTTCCCCGGCGACATCCTCCAGACGTCCTTCTCCTCCAACGACGGAAGGGCAACTTCGACAGCTTGACCCAGGCCAAGCTGCGAGAGGTTCCACTGGTTGACCCAGCCCCCGACAAACACGTCGGCGACGTAGGCTTTCGCCTGCTGCTCCGTCTTGATCTTTAGCTCGAGTTCAGTGCCGATCCCGCCGACGTTCTCCACCTTGATGCCGTACTTCTTCATGCCCTCCACCAGGGCCTGGCCCATCACCGCCCCGAACACGTTGTAGACGGTTACCGTGCCTTCCTGCTTGGCTGCCGCCAGCACCTTGTCCCACTCGCCCTGTGGGGCCGCCGGAACGGCGACAGGCGGCGCCAGCGGCGCCGGGGCAGGCGCCGGCGCGGCCTTGGGCGCACAGGCCGCAAGAGTGAACGCTACTACCACGACCAATGCCCCTATGATCTGTGCTTTCCGCATTCTCCCACTCCTTTCGAGGCGGACTTCACACCTCGACCCTGGAACAATTCCTCGGCTTCCCGGATTCTGCCGCTGGAGTTGCTTCGCCTCTCTCACCTGCTGCCGGCAAGCCTTGGCATATCCAACGACCAGTACCTGCTGGACCTTGCGCTGTTCTCCGGCGTGTTTAAATCGGCCGGGGCCGACAGTATCTTGATTCCCAGACCATCATAGTACCGGTTTGCCCTGGCCTTTGTGGCAGCCTCGGGGCTGAGCGCGATGATGGCACGGTCGTTGGCGTAAGCCAGGTTTCCCTCGGGGCTGGTGAAGAAATCGATCAGGAGCCGGGCCGCGTTGGGATGAGGTGCGTCCTTGAGTAACCCCAGGGCATGCCCGCACGTGGGCGCCGCCTCGAGCGCCGCGCCCGCCAGCGGCGCCCCCCGCCACATCATCTCCGTCGCCGTAGAGCTGGCGGACATGAGCAGAATGGCGAATTCCCCTGCTGCCAGCAGTCCGAGAGGCCCGTCGTAGCCGCTCATCAGCCTGGGCCTGGTATTCGTCACCACCTCATTCCAGAAGGTCTCCGCTTTCTCGAAGTCCACCTTTTCCTGTCCCATGATGTAAGCGGTGAGCAACGGGATGCTGCGCCCCGAGCTGGAAATGGCCGCTCGCCCGCGCCATTTCGAGCTCTTCAGGTCGTTGAAGGACTTCGGTGCTTCCGCAGCCGAGACTAGGTCCGTGTTGTACATCGGGAAGTAGGCCCCGTCGGCGATGTTTATGTATTGCTTGTTTGAGGGCTGGGAGGGCCAGCCCTTGTTGTTCCCCTCATACTGCTGGTGCAGGCCCATTTCCGCCAGGGCGACAAAATCCACGTCGGGGAAGATGACCACATCCGCTGGATGGCGGCCGATCTTGGCCTCCTCCGCCAGCCGGGCGATGGCGTTGGTGGCCCTCGATGCATCCCAGACGGTTAGTTTGATGGAAGGGTACTTGGCTTCAAAGGCTTTCTGCGCAGGGCCGCCTACCTGCCAGGAATGGGTCCACAGCACCACCTCCCCCTCCTTCTTGGCCCCCTCGATCAACTGCTGGTCTCGGGTGAGCTGTGGCGCCGACGGCGTTGGACTCGCCGCCGCTGGTTTCTCCGGTACCGGCGCCGGCTTCTGAGGAGCAGCGCAGGCCGCCAAGACGAGTCCCAGGACTAGAAACAGGGTCACTGTAAAACCGATCTTCTTCATCCGAAATCCTCCTCCTTACCCTTTCGGCAATAATAATCAGAACTCCGAATCGTTGTCAATGACCATTTCTCGACGTGGTCTGGAGAGTGGCACCGAGCGGACGGTAAGCCATTGGCAAACGGAAAGCCGCCTGTGTATCACTGGGGCAGCATAGGCTCTACAAGTAGCCGTGTTCTTCATAGTATCGCCTGGCCGCCGGGTGCAGAGGGATTTCCCCGACGTTCCTCCAGACTTCCTTTGGATTTATATGGAAGTCTAGAATGTCCCTTGTCCGGGGGGTGCCGTTGAAGAGGGCCTCGAAAGCACCCTTCTTCTCGATGAAGATCCTGGTAATCCGGTACGCCAAGTCGTCTGGCATGTCATCGCGCACGAACATGAGCCACTCGCAGAAATCCACGCAGGGCGTGTCCTCTTCAATCCCGCGAAGCGCTCCCTTCGAAAGTACCGCTCTTCTGAAGCCGTATGCGTTCTCCAGCATCCGGAGGACGTCCTCGCGGATGGGCAGGAATCTCATCCGGCGTTTCTCCGCCACCTCGTGCCAAGCGGGTGTCTGTAGTGCTTCATGAACCACCGCGTCTGCCTCACCCCGTATGACAGGCAACGAGCCCCGGCTCTTCAGTTCCGCTAGAGAGGTACCGTACGCCTGCAAGACCTTCTCCACGAGGAACCTCACCGGATACTCGGCGCCCGGCAGGACGAGGCGCAGAGGTTTGACTTTCATCTCGTCAATGGAGTTGATTCCCGAATCCGCAGGAACTGCCCACATCATCCTGTCATCGTGCGGGAAACTACCGATGGCCCTCAGGTTCGTCATCTTTTTGGTATAGGGGCCCACCCCTCTATAGGCCATCCCAACGCAAGCCGGGGGTGTGACAAACCCCATATCTGCCTTTCCATCGGCGACGGCCGAGGCGGTGGAGAACATCTTGTTCGTCAGCGTGATGGTGGTCTTGCTCAGCGAGGGCAACTCCATGCTGAGGAACGAGGCGATTCTGGCGAAGAAGATTCCCCACATCGAGACGTTCTCCGATTGGAAAGTCAGCTTCAATGATCGAGAACTCGACATCATTCACCTCACCTACCGTGGTGGCAAAGCCCCCCTTGTCTAAGATGCTCGCAAATGTAACGGGTGGACCGGCAGTGCGGGGCGTTTCCAACGCCGGGCATTGCCTTGTTCAAGACCACGACTCGTCCGGGCCAGCTTCTCTGGCTACCGTGCCCCGAAGATGAGCTTGGCAAACTCGGCACCCTTCGTGGCATTCGCGGGATCCACATTAACCGGCGGTTCCCGCAGGGTGAAGAACTCCGGGCGCATTTCGCGAATGGTCAACCAGGTCGGAACGACATCTTTCCTGATGCTGGAAGCCTCCAACGTCCTGCCCATGGCTTCCTGGCCCTCTTTGCTGAATATCCAGTCTATGAGCACGGCCGAGGCGTTGGGATGTGGGGCATTCTTGACCAAGTTCAGGCCATTGACGCTGACCACGGCCTGTCCCATATGAAGCATCTGGATGGTAGCGCCGGCCCTGATGGCAGCCACAATGCGCGAGCGGGCCGGGAAGAGAGCGACGGCCTTCTCGCCGTAGACCACCTGCTGCGCGACGACATCATAGCTCGTCAGGAGCTGTATGTTC
>JAENJB010000168.1 GCA_016844565.1 Dehalococcoidia bacterium | reverse complement strand
TACGTTCCTTGGCAAAGACTACCATAAGTTGCAAATCCGAACGGCTGAAGACCTTTTGCAAGGCAACGGTTTCGATACACCATCCAAAGTGCAAACACTTGGATGGAACAAACAAGCCATCATGCCATTGTAAAGCTATACAGTCCTAAAGGTGATAACCCCGTTCAGCTTCTCGCGCCCGCCAATCCAGGCTCTTCACTTGATCAGACAGAATAGCTCCGTTAACGGCTAGATCAGAAGGGAGGAGAACCTCAAAAGGGTAACCTTTGATTTGATTCGTTATGGGGCACAGAATAGCAAGTCCAGCCTTACTATTGTAGACCCCTGGTGAGAGGACAACTGCTGGCCGACGCCCGGATTGTTTATGGCCAGCCTGAGGATTCAAAGTGATCCAGACAGCCTCCCCGCGGTCGGGAACATATGAGTCGCCTTTCACCAGACTTCCTCACCAACTGCAGGGCCTGCGTCAACTTCGTGGTGGACGTTGTCTTGGGTGATCTGCTCCAACAGTTGTTCGAGAGTCATGCGCGACTGAATGATGGGGGCTACGACGAGTCTCCCATCTTCCAGCGACACATCGACCGGCATACCACGGTCGAGCCCTATTTCTCGGGCAAATGCCTTCGGGATGCGCAGCGCTAAGCTGTTTCCCCACTTTTGGATGCGGCTTTGCATTGGATTACCTCCCTGGATGTATCTACAATGATGATACACTAATCCGCCATGATTGCCAAGTCTGTGTGTCCGGCGTTGACATGGTGCTCGCCGTTGGGATAATCTTGGCCTGAATCGCGGTTGAAGGAGGAAGAGCATGAGAGCATGGGAAAAGGTCATGTTCGAGGAGGACCTGAAACTCCACCAGAAGATACACTTCGGCAGGAGGCAGGAGTTCGGCAAACATCCGGGCTTCCTGGTCATCGATGTCACCCGGGCCTTCGTGGGCTCGACCCGTAAGCCGGCGATGGAGTCAACAGACGAGTACCGAACGAGTTGCGGGGAAGCGGGCTGGAACGCGCTGGAGAGCATCCGGAAGATGCAAGATGAGTGCCGCGCCCGCTCGGTCCCGGTGATGTTCACCACTGGCAACGCCGGCATGAGCCGCTTCGTCGGTGGCCCCATGAAGAGGTCCATGCCGCAGAAGGCAGCCCCTGACCCGAGGGGAGATGAAATCCCCGAGATGATAGCCCCTCACTCGGATGAGCTGGTGATCGCCAAGACCAGGCCCAGCGCCTTCTTCCACACCCCCCTGCTGAACTGCCTCAAGAACATGGGCGTAGACTGCCTGCTGGTCGGAGGCACCTCGACCTCGGGGTGCGTGCGCGCCTCGGTGGTGGAAGCCTGCTCCAACAGCATTCCCGTCTTCGTGGTCGAGGAGTGCGTCTTCGATCGGTTCCGGATGTCTCACCTGGTCAGTCTCTTCGACATGAACGCCAAGTACGCCGATGTCATTACCCTTGAAGAAGCGCTGGGCTATCTGGCCGGGCTCCGAGAGCCCGCGCTGCAGAAGGTTTGACAGGCAGGCCTCTAGCGGTGTTATTGAGGGTGTATTGTCATCCTGAGGCCATCCCCGATGGAATCGGGAGGCCGAAGGATCCGCTCCTCAGTCTCCTCGACCGGGCGGATTCTTCGTTCTGCTTCGCGAACTCAGAATGACAGTAAAGGGGTCTCCTGGCAATGGCGGGGCGGCTCGGTCGATATCTGAGTGGAGGTGAACTCATGACCATAGAGACCAAGGGCAGACCCATCTGGAAGGACCTCCCTCAGCTTTCGCTGGAGGAGAGAGACCGGCGCTGGAGGAAGATCCGCCAGAAGATGGCCCTGCACGGGCTGGACGGCCTGGTCATCTTCAGTATGCGGACCATGTACCACGGCGGCACCACCAATCTGAGATACGTGACCCACCTGGACTCGCCGGGGTACGTCGTTTTCCCGCTTCAGGGCGAGCCCATTGCTTTCACCGGGGTGATTCATCTCGGCGAATACGCGCCGGTCTACCAGAACTGGGTCAAGGAGGTCCGGCCCCGGCCATCGCCCGAGGCGGTAGTGGCGGCGGCGAAGGAGCTCGGGCTGGAGCGGGGCAAGATCGGCGTAGTCGGCTTCGGAAGCATGCAGTCGCGTATTGTGCCGGACGTGGTGACCTATCGCGGCTACACCGGCATTACTGAAGGTCTGCCGAACGCGAAGTTCTCCGATGCCGGCGGCATTCTGGAAGAGGTGCGCCTGGTCAAGAGCGAGGAGGAGATAGGGTTCCTGGAGAAATCGGCAGAGCTGGCTTACCTGATGTACCAGGCGATGGTGGAGTCCGCCAGGCCGGGGAACATGGAGTGCCAGGTGGTGGCGGCCATGCTGCATGCGCTCATCGCCAATGGCGGTGAAGATGACCACATCCTGCTGGATGCGGGCTCGCCGCCGTTGCTCCACGGGCGGTATGAGCCGACGACCCACAAGCTGGCAAAGGGCGACGTCATCATAGTCGAGTACCACTCCCGCTACGCCGGCTATCTGATCGCGGTGGAGCACTCCCTATCCCTGGGGGAGCCGGGTAAGGAGTTCCGGGAGATCCACCAGGTGTCCGAGGAGTGTTTCTATAAAGGCATCGAGAAGATGCGGCCGGGAGTCCTCTTCAGCGAGGTGGTCGAGGCCTTCCGGGCGCCTGCCGACGCCGCCGGGATGGGCTACGTGGAGTTGGGCATTCACGGGCACGGCCTGTCCTCGCCGGAGTTCCCGACCACCGTCTTCGGCGGTAAGGGTGGGATATGGCCCGAGCACGGCATGGCGAGGATTCCGTCGGTGGTGCTCGAGGAGAACATGTGCTTCGGCACCAACATAGACCTGCACAACCCACGATGGAGGCGCGATACCGGCTTGATGGTGGGGGATACCATCCTGGTCACCAGGAACGGCCCCCGGAAGATGACAAAGGTGCCGCTCGAGTTCACCGTAGTTTAGTGGGCTGTTCTCTCCCCCCTCGCGGGGGAGAGTGAGAGAGAGGGGGACAAAAAGGGCAGCAATCCCCCTCACCTTGATCCTCTCCCGCCAGGGGAGAGGAAATTGCTGGGAGGTATGCCGGAAGTAATGACTAACGACTTGCGAGCCTGGCTGGAAAAGGCTGACGCGCGGGGATGGCTGAAGAAGGTGGACGGGGCGGACTGGGACCTGGAGATCGGCGGCATCGCCGAGCTGAGTCGCCTGAGGGATGACAGCCCGGCCCTTCTCTTCGACCACATCAAGGGCTACCCTCCCGGATTCCGCGTGGCCGCCAATACCAGCTGCTCCC
>JAENJB010000167.1 GCA_016844565.1 Dehalococcoidia bacterium | reverse complement strand
TGGAACGCTCCTACCAGGCAGGAGAGTTCATCCTCTTCGAGGGCGACCGGTCGGACTGGTTCTATTTTGTCCAGCGTGGGAGAGTCAAAGTGGTGAAGCAGACACCGGCGGGGAAGGACTTCATCCTGGCGGTGTTCCTCCCCGGAGAGATGTTCGGCGCGGTGGCCGTCTTCAAAGGCATACCCTATCCGGCATCGGCACAGGCCATCGACCGGACATCCGTCCTGGGCATTAAGAGAGATAACTTCCTGGCCCTCATGGCTCGGAAACCGGAGGTGGCCCTGAAGATTATCAACATCCTCAGCGAACGCCTGGAAAAGGCCCATGACCGCCTCAGAGACCTGGCCACCGAAAGGGTGGAGCAAAGGGTCGCCAGAATGCTCTTGATGCTGTCGAGCAAGCTCGGCGCGTCTCTCCCCTTCACCAAACAGGAGATCGCCGACATGTCAGGCACCACCCGCGAGACAGCTATCAGGATAATGAGCCGCCTGGCCAAGGGCAACATCGTCCGGTCCACCAGGGGCAAGGTCACCATCCAGGACGAGAAACGCCTGCGGCTTCTAGCCGAAGGCCCACCGAGCGTATAGGAACTGCCGTACCTCGTCCCTATGCCCATGCCTTTCCGGCAACTGTGGGCCGAGCCTCCTCCAATCTGCAGCGTGTCCCGCAAAGAGCGAAACGAGTTAACGGGAGGGACGATGCCCCTTCCAGTCTATGCCGCGGCGTCTCCCGCGATTTGAGGCTGGCAGCCAGCTAGCTGGACTTGTTCCCCTTCGGGAAGAGGAAGGCAATCCCAATGGCCAGTACGCCGCCGAAGACAACGCCAAAAAGGGCCTGAGCCAATGGCTCAGCTCCGGTGATGGCGTGGATCAGCCCAAGCAAGGCAGACAGACCAAAGCCGAAAATGGCGGTGATGATGATGGCCGTATTCTTCTTTGGGTCACGGAAGGCGTACCAAATGGCCAGCGCCAGCGCCAACATCATGACTGCCGAATAGCGTGCCGATACCGCGTCCGCCGGTCCCATCTTCCATTCTGCCACCTTGGCTGGCATGAACAGGGTGAGCAGCCCGAAGATTGCCATGAAAAAGAAACCGATGAAAAGAAACACCTTTAGTCCCCGCATGGTCACCTCCTACCTAACGCTGAGAATATGGCCGAGAAGCCTCGGTGAATATCCTAGAATCTCTCACCCTACTTGTCAATAGGATGGACCGTGGTTCCCCACCAAAACTCACAAATGAGGCGATTATCTTCCGTGATTGGCCTTTGGCTATGGAAATACAATATGCCATGAGGCTGTCAAGTTACTCTCGGAGCCCGTCAGGCCAAAGCGCTGAAATTCGGGTGACCTGCCCGTCAGGGTTGGTGGCAGGTCGGGTTTGGTTAGCAGAATGTTAGCAAGACATGTGGAGTCGAGAGTGGGCCGTGAGGGACTCGAACCCTCGACCAACGGATTAAAAGTCCGCTGCTCTACCAACTGAGCTAACGGCCCATGAGATAGGGTGCGGCGAGGAATATTAGCAGATTTCACTCTAGCGGGGCAAGCAATTGGGAGCGGTTTGGCTTTTGAGGGCTGCTGTGCTACCATCATCTGCCCGAATTGCTTCCTCGAGGAGTCCGCTTGGAGATCATCAGAGCCCGCGGCCTGGTCAAGAAGTACGGGGCGCTCACCGCCGTGGACGGCGTGGACTTGGACATCAAGGCGGGGGAGTGCTTCGGCCTCATCGGCCCCAACGGCGCCGGCAAGACTACAGTGGTGCGGATGCTTACCGGCGTCTCACCCCTGACTGACGGCGAGGCACTTATCAATGGTCTGAATATCTCCACGCAGGCGCAGCAGATCAAGGCGTTCATCGGCGTCCTGCCCCAGGTGGACAACCTGGACCCCGACCTGACGGTGATGCAAAACCTCCTCACCTTCGCCCGCTACTTTGATATCCCCCGCGCCGAAGCCGAGAGGAGGGCACGGGAGAACCTGGAGCTATTCGGCCTGATGGAGAAGCATGCCGCCCACATACAGGCCCTCTCCGGCGGCATGCGGCGCCGGCTGCTCATCGCCCGCGCCCTGATCAACCAGCCCAGGGTCCTCTTTTTGGACGAGCCGACGGTGGGACTCGACCCGCAGACCAGGCATCTGCTGTGGCAGAAGCTGATGGGGTTGAAGGAGAAAGGGGTCGCCCATCTGCTGACCACTCAGAATATGGAAGAAGCCGCCCGCCTCTGCGACAGGGTGGCCGTCATGAACCTGGGGCGGATAGCCGCTGAGGGAAGCCCTGCCCAGCTTGTCTCCCTCTACGGCGGCAAGCGCATCCTGGAGTCGCGGCCCATGCCCGAGCGGCGGGAGAGAGTGCTAACGGAGCTGCGGCAGCGACAGTTCTACTGGCAGGAGTTGGAGGATATACTCTACATCTTTCAGGCAGACGGCCAGGAGATGGAGGACAGTTTCATGTATGACCTGGGGATCGTCAGCCAGCGCAGTCCGAACCTGGAGGACGTTTTCTTGAGACTTACCGGGAGGTCGCTGCGGGATTGAGGTGGTTTTCAAGGCGCTCGCTACGTCTCTGGCAGCGGGATCGGGATGTTTTCTTCCGCCTCTGGAAGTCCGAGTTGCCTGGGTTCCTGGGAGAGCCGCTGTTCATCATCCTGGTGATGGGTTTCGGCCTGGGCGCTTTCATAGGCCAGCAGATAGGAGGGCAGCGCTATGTGGAGTTCATCGCTCCGGGCATCATCGCCAGCTACTCGATGTTCAGCGCCAGCGCCGAGTGCACCTACGGGAGCTTCGTCCGCATGGAGTTTCAGAAGACCTTCGACGCCATCATCGCCACGCCGTTGAGCGCCGAGGATGTGGCCGCCGGAGAAATCTTCTGGGGGGCTACCCGCTCCCTGCTCACGTCATCCGTTATCCTGGCCATCATCGCTGTCCTGGGACTGGTGCATTCGCCCTGGGCTTTGCTGGTGCCGGCGGTGGGAGTGCTGTCCGGCCTGATGTTCTCCTCTATAGGCCTGTTCTTTACCTCGCTGGCGAAGACCATCTACAACTTCAACTACTACTTCACCCTTTTCCTGACTCCGATGTTCTTCTTCAGCGGCATCTTCTTTCCCCTGACCGCTTTCCCCAAGGTGGTGCAGAACTTGAGCTGGATAGTGCCGCTGACGCCGGTGGCCCGCCTCACCAGGGGGCTGGTGGCCGGGAATCTGGACATAGCCATGCTGTGGTCTGTCTTGATGATTGTGGGGCTGACGGCGGTGTTCTTCGTCCTCGCCCTGACGAACATG
>JAENJB010000166.1 GCA_016844565.1 Dehalococcoidia bacterium | reverse complement strand
GGACATCTGGTGGCTTATGGCAGCGTTGATGGTGTTTCTTCTTACTCTGGTGCTAACCGGCCTGGCGCCGGTAGTCATTCTCCCTATCTTCTTCAAGTTCAGTCCCCTCAGGGACGCCGAGCTTGCTCAAAGGCTCAGCAATCTGGCCGGGAAGGCGGGGGTGAAGACCTGCGGAGTCTACGCCATCGATTTCAGCCGCAAGTCCACCGGCGCCAACGCCGCCCTGATGGGCCTGGGAAAGACACGGCGCATAGCCCTCACCGATACTATGTTGCAGAGTCCGGTGGATGAGACTGAGGCGGTGTTGGCTCACGAGCTGGGACATCACCGCCACGGTGACATCTGGAAGCTCATTGGCATCCAGTCCATTGGAGTGCTGGTGGGATTCTATCTGCTGTCGCTGATATCGAGACTCTTGCTCCCCCTCTGGGGCTACGAGGGATTAGGCGACCCGGCCGCTCTGCCCTGGGTGGGGCTGTTCCTCTTCGCCTACTTCCTGCTCGTGGCGCCTCTGTTCAACGCTTACAGCCGACATCTGGAGAGGGAGGCCGACAGGTATGCCGTGGAATTGACCGGCAAGCCGCAAGCGTTTATCGACACGATGACCCGCCTGACAGACCAGAATCTCTCTGAGGCCGAACCCCCTCGCTGGGTGGAGCTGCTATTCTACGATCACCCGCCATACTTCCGGCGAGTGGCGAAGGCCAGAACCTATTCAACTAAGTCGAAATAGGAGAGCGCCATTGCTGAGACTCATCCTGGTAAGACATGGGGAGACCCTCTGGAATCGGGAGCACCGGGTACAGGGGGGCGCAAGTGACACTGACCTCGGGGAGCGTGGCAGAGAACAGGCGGTGCACATAGCGAAGGCTTTGCGAGGAGAGAAGATAGACGCCATTTACTCCAGTCCCCTCAAGCGCACCTACGAGACGGCGCGGGCTGTAGCCCGCCACCATGCCGTAGAGATTGTCCTTGAACCGAGATTGAGAGAGCTCCACACAGGCGAACTGGAAGGGGTGCTGGTCGAGACATTGAGGAAGTCCCTCTTCCAGTACATGGTGGAGAAGGAAGAAGGCGGGGGGTTCCTCAGACTGCCGGGAGGCGAGTCCCTGACCGACTTGAACCAGCGGGTCTCTCCGGCGGTGGAGGACATTGTGAGGAGGCATACCGAAGGCGTCGTGGTGATCGTGAGCCATTACTTCGTTCTGTCAACCGCTATTTGCAGTCTGATGCAGATGCCCCTCGGCCATATGGGCAAATTAAGGCTGGAGCCGGGGGGAACTTCCGTTCTTCACATTCAGAACGGAAGGACCTGTCTGGTATCGTTCAATGTGCCCGTCAGCTGAGAAAGGATCACCCGCACTCGGGCGATGGCAATCCCCGCGAAGAAAGTAATTGAGCCCCCACTGGCAGCGAGGGTGCGGCGCTTCATTCGCCACCACCGGCTTGTCTCGCCTGGCAAGCTGGTGGTAGGTGTCTCTGGAGGGCCCGATTCGGTCTGTCTGCTTCATCTGCTGGCACAGCTGCAGCCGGAGATGGATGTCAGTCTCCACGTCGCTCATCTCAACCACAAGCTGCGCGGAGAAGAGTCAGCAGCGGATGCCGCCTATATCGCGCGGCTGGCGCAGCAACTGGGATTGCCGGCTACCATCGAGAGCCGGGACGTGCAAGGCTTTCGCCGGGAGCATCGCTGTTCGCTTGAGGAGGCGGCGCGAGAGGTACGCTACCGCTTCCTGGCTGAGGTGGCTGCCTCAACCTCCTCCCCTCATGTTGCCATCGGCCACACTGCCGACGACCAGGTGGAGACTATCCTGATGCATCTCATCCGCGGCAGCGGAACGCGAGGATTACGGGGCCTGCGACCCGTTCGCGTCTGGAGGGCAAGCTATGAAGATGCCTCTGTTGCCATCATCCGCCCGCTTCTTCAGGTGTCGCGTCAGGAGACCCACTCCTATTGCCTGAGCTACGGGCTGGAACCTCGCATGGACTCCTCCAATTCGTCGATGGCCTTCTTCAGAAACCGTATCAGACTGGAGCTCGTTCCCTTGCTCACGAAGTACAACCCCAACATTAGCCAGTCCTTCCTGCAACTGGCTGATATTGCCGGCGACGAATACGCTTTTGTGGAGAAGCAAGCCCTGTCCAGGTGGTCAAGAGTGGCCGACGAAGAAGAGGGAAGGATTGTCTTCGACCTGCTGAAGTTCGCCAGGTTGCCCGTTGCCCTTCAGAGGATTATCTTTTACCACGCGATCGAGCGTCTGCAGGGCAGTCCGCTGGGTATTCAAGCAAGACACATCGAGCAGATGGTCTCAGCCTTGAGCAAGCCCCCGGGCACCAGGGTGTCCTTGCCGGGGAACCTAGTCTTCTACCGAGACTACGAGCGCTGCCTCATCGCTCTGGCTGATAGACTTCCCTGCCCCTTTCCGGTATTGGGCTGTGGTGAACTGCCTGTTGGACTGGCGGGTACCACGCTGCTACACGGCTGGAGAGTGCGGGTGTCTGTTGTCTCGCGAGTGTCAGAAGCCGAAGCGTCTCCGTTTGTCGCCCATCTCGACCCGCACGCAGTAAGAGGAAGATTGCTGGTGCGGCAGCGGAGGAATGGGGACATGTTCCAACCTCTGGGGATGGAACAGCCAAAGAGACTTCAGGACTTCATGGTGGATGCCAGGATACCGCGAATGTGGAGAGAGCGTATTCCTCTGGTATGTTCCGATGACGGGATCCTGTGGGTGGTAGGCTACCGCATTGCGGAGTGGGCCAAGGTCCGGGATAAAGGCGAGCCCATCATGCGCCTCGAGTTTTCAACGAACGATTCTCTGGCGGAATGATCGCTGACCCGGTCTGGCTGGAAGTTATACTGGAAGCCCCGTGGTCTCAGCCTCATGTCCGAGTCGGTACCGGTGGAGAGCTATCTTATCAAACTGATGAAACGGAAGCGAGCGCCTGCCTTGATTCAACTCTCGCGCGAAGGGACAGGTGGCCGCACCTCGCTTGATAGAAGAGAGTAGCTTTTCTGGAGGAGCAGGGCATCCTCCTCCAGATTGGGACTTTCGCAGATGACCATGCCGCCGACCCGGTGGTCGCGCATGGCACGCAGCAATTCGTCGTAGTGAAAATCGGATTCCTTCAGGTTCAAGTGTTTCAACTCTCCGACCTTGCTGTAGTGGATGCCGGAGACGTGGACGTGAACCTCAGCCAGCGATTCTGGCCCGATGGCTTCTGTGCCAGTGGGCGAAGTCGATACAGGGCGCCACCCGGGGCAATTCCCGGCTGAGGCGGAGTACCTCCTCCAGGTCGCCAAACTGCGTATGCTTGCCGGTAACCTCAGGCCTGACCCAGATCATGTTGCCTTCCTTATCGAGCTGCTCCAGCACCGGAATAAGATTCTTCTTTATCGTCTCGTAGACGGCGCTCGGCGGGTCTCCCATGTAGAAGCCGGCATGAAAGACCATGCTCTCTGCACCGCAGAGGGCGGCGATGCGGGCCGTCTGCAGAATCCTCTGCTGACTGGCCGCAATCTTGGCCGGCTCGGCGGCGTTGAGATTGACATAATAGGGGGCATGGGCCGTGAGTGCCACCTTCCGCTTTCGAGCCACCTCCCTCACCTCCAGCGCCGCTTTCTCGCCCATGTGCACGCCCCGGACGAACTCCATTTCCATACACCCAAGTCCCAGCTCAGCCACGCGCTCAATGCCGGCGATGGAGGTGTTCTGCTGGGCGCTGTTGGGCACACCGGCGGACCCGAATAGAAGTCTGCTCATATTCCAGTCACCAACCGTTCATGAAGATCAAGATTAAGAAAACATGTGGAATCGCACCGGCCCTCCGTCATAGGGGCACTGCGTGACGAAATGTATCACCCTCTCTCGTTCAGTGTCAATATGAGGCGGCCTTACGTTCCTTGACACCCCGTTGCACAGAATATATTATCAGGTCACAAGACAAGCGCTACTCACTTCGAAGCGCCGGAGTCCGCCCCCAGGACATACGGGGTACTGTCAGGAGGATACCGTGGCTGAGCTTTCCATTGTCGGCAAGAGCATCCCCCGGGTGGATGGCCCAGAGAAGGTAAGCGGCAAAGCCATGTACGTCGCCGACTTCAGCCTGCCGCGCATGCTCCATGCCAGGGTACTGCGTAGCCCCTATGCCCACGCCAGCATCCTCCGTATCGACACGTCGCAGGCGGCGAGTTTGCCCGGAGTGAAGGCAGTGGTCACCGGCAAAGACGTCCCCGATGAGAGAATGGGACGCTATGTCCCCGACCGCCATATCCTGGCCAGGGATACGGTCCGTTTCGTAGGAGAGGGCGTAGCCGCCGTGGCCGCAGAAAGTCTGGAAGTAGCCGAAGAAGCTCTCGACCTGATCACTGTAGACTACAAGGAGCTTCCCGCCATCTTCGATGCTGAGGAAGCGATGCGCCCCGACCCTCCCGTCGTCGTTCACCCCAACCTCGGCAAGTACCCCATCTTGATGGAAGCGAATGCCCCCAATTTCCATCTGGAAGCCGGCTTCCCCAACGTCTACTATCATCACCGCGTGCGGACGGGGGATATGGAGAAGGGCTTCAAAGAAGCCGACATAATAACGGAGCAGCGATTCGTCCTTCCTCGCATCCACCCGTGCCAGATGGAGCCTCACGCCGCTCTGGCTCGGGTTGAACCGGATGGCGGACTCACCGTATGGGTCACCGACCCAACGCCGATGCGCAGCCGCCTCGAGTTCTGCCGTCTCTTCAACCTACCCCTGGCAAAGGTCAGAGTAATCGCCCCCTATGTCGGCGGGAACATGGGAGGCAAGTGGTCTGCCATCTCGGGCCCGGTGGCCATGCTCCTGTCGCTCAAGACAGGACGGCCGGTGAAGGCGGTGTTCAGCCGGGAGGAGATGTTCCTGGACGGGCGCAGCGACGTACCCATGGTCATCTATGTCAAAGACGGGGTGAAGAAGGACGGCACTATCATGGCTCGCGAGGTCAAATCTATCCTCAACGCAGGCGCCTATCCCACCTCCGCCATCAACGTGACCAGGAACATGACCTTTGAGGCCGTGAGCTTGTACCGCATACCCAACTTCCGGTGGGACTCCTACTGCGTGGCTACCAACGAGCCGCCGCCCGGGCCCTATCGCGGCTTCGGCGGGAATCAGGTTAGCTGGGCGATAGACTGCGTCATGGAAACGACCTCCAGCAAGCTTGGCTTGGATCCCGTACAGTACCTGAGGAAGAACCTCCTTCAGGAAGGGGAAAGAGATGCGCTCGGCGAGGTCCTCACCAACATTGGAGTCCACGCTTGCCTGGACAAGGTAGTGGAGTGGCTGGGAGCGGGCGAGGAATCGCCCCAGGAGCGTGGCCCATGGAGGAAGGGAAAAGGGATTACGGTGCTCGGCAAGACCACCGCTGGTGGGACTACCTCGGTCGCCGCGGTGAAGGTCTATGACGATGCCACCATCGAGGTGCGTCACAGCGCTGGAGAGGTCGGTCAGGGGTGCAACACCGTGCTGGCCCAGATTGCCGCGGAGGAATTCGGCGCCACCATGGATAAGATGAAGATCGTCTTCACCGACAGCGCCTTCACACCCTTCGACATCGGCTCCATCGGCAACCGGGACACCTTCAACACCGGCAACGCCGTCCGCCTGGCCTGCCAGGACGCCAAGCGTCAGCTCTTCGAGGTCGCTTCCGCCAAACTCGGGGTGCCGGCAGCAAATCTGACCATCCGCGGCCGGAAGATTCTGGCCCGGGATACGGGCGGTAAGTCTATCAACGTGAATGACATGTTCGTGAGGGGAGGATTCGTGCCAGGGCGTGGCGAGATCATCGGTTGGGGCGTCTACACCAACCCGGTCAGCCGGGAAGACCCGGAGACAGGACATGGAGAGAAACTGGTGGCCGCGTACGCCTACGGAGCTTGCGCAGTGGAGGTGGCGGTGAATGTGGAAACGGGTGAGGTGAAGGTGCTGCGGGTGGGCCAGTGCCATGACATGGGCCAGCCCGTCAACCCGAAGCTCTGCGAGGGCCAGATCGAGGGAGGCCGGGTGATGGGCATGGGAAGGGCCCTCTTCGAGGAGATGGTGGTGGAAAAGGGGGCGTGCCTCAATGCCAATCTCTCAGATTATAAGCTGGCTTCCATTTTGGAGGTGCCGGTCGGTGAGGATGGGAAGTCCATGCTTGCTCCTGGCGTTCCTTGGCCGGACGGCCCCTATGGAGCCAAAGGGTTCGGCGATTCCCCCGTACTGGCCATGGCACCGGCCATCGCCAGCGCTATCTATCATGCCATCGGAATCAGGATGACCGAACTGCCGATGACCCGGGAGAAGGTACTGGTGGGACTCAGGGTA
>JAENJB010000165.1 GCA_016844565.1 Dehalococcoidia bacterium | reverse complement strand
ACTCATTGAGACTTTCGCATCCTTTTCTCAGCCGGCCCACCGCAAGTGGGACATTTTGCCGCACTCGCGTCCAGGGCTATCTCGCAATGAGTGCAATAACTCAACTCCACGCCGCAGGACTGGCAGAACGGCGCCATTATTACCCTTATTTGCTCGTCGCAATACGGACAGACACAGCCCCCTTTTCCATGGGGTTGTGGCGGTTGCTTCTTGCTTGTCCCTTCATTCTTCATGTGACCTTCTCCCCGACCGGTTTCTGTCCGGTCTTTTCGAGGTAGTTCTTGATGGCGTTGTGCAAAGCATCGGCCCCAAGATTGGAGCAGTGCAGCTTGTTCTGGGGCAATCCACCCAACTCCTGGGCCACCAGCTTGTTGGTGATCGTCATTGCTTCTTCCAGAGTCTTGCCCATAGCCATCTCGGTGACGATACTGGATACGGCAATAGCTGCGCCGCAGCCGAAGGTCTTGAACTTGATGTCCACAAGCCGGTTGTCTTTCACCTTGATGTAGAAAGACATCATGTCGCCGCATACCGGATTGCCCACATCGCCCACACCATCGGGATTCTCTATTTCCCCGACATTGCGGGGATGCATGAAGTGGTCCATCACTTTTTCACCGTACACAGGCATAGCTATCCCCCTCGCTAGGAAGCGGTCGATTTGTGGTATAAAGGCGATATCTGGCGCAACCGATCGACAACCTGAGGCAACACACCAAGCACATAGTCTATGTCGTCAGTTGTATTATCCATCCCCATAGTGAAGAGAAGGGAACCCTGGGCCACTTCGTGGGACAGCCCCATGGCCAGAAGCACGTGGGAAGCCTTGAGCGCACGGGAGGTGCAGGCAGAGCCGCTGGAAACGGCTATGCCGTGGGCGTCCAGAAGCATCAACATGGATTCGCCCTCGATGTATTCGATGCAAAAACTGGCGTGCCCTGGCAATCTTTGGGACGGGTGTCCGGTGAGTAGAGAGTGCTTGACCTCGGCGAGCAAACCCCGTATGAGCCGGTCCCTGAGGGGAATGCAATGTTTAATCCGCGCTGGCATATCCTTCTGAGCCAGCTCGGCAGCCTTGCCCATGCCCACAATGGTCGGCACGTTTTCCGTGCCCGCTCGTTTGCCACCCTCCTGGATGCCTCCGTCAAGAAGCGGAATGACGCGAACGCCGCGCCGGAGCCATAGCGCCCCGGCCCCCTTCGGCCCGTAGAACTGGTTCGCCGCCAGGCTCAAGGCATCGACACCTAGATCCTTGACATTGACGGGAATGTTGCCTGCGGCGGCCACGGCATCGGTATGGAAGAGAATGCCCGCTTCTTTCACCACCCTGGCGATGTCCTTGATTGACTGGATGGTGCCGACCTCGCCGTTGGCTAGCATAACCGATACCAGGACGGTGTCCTTTCTGAGACTTCTCTTCACCTCGTCCGGGTCCACCACACCGTGTTTGTCGACGGGCACTTCAGTCAGCTGGAAACCGGACTTCTCGAGCGTACGCACAGAGTGCAACACCGAGAAATGTTCGATAGCAGATACTACTATGTGCTTGCCCTTGGCTTGCTGCCCCAAAGACAGTCCCTTTATAGCAAGGTTGTTGGATTCGGTGCCGCTGCCGGTGAAGATGAGCTCTTCAGGCGCACCACCAATTAGAGAAGCCACTTTGGCCCGGGATTCGTCCAGCGCCTGCCTCGCCATGTCGCCCCACTGGTGAAGCGAGGCCGGATTGCCATATGCCTCGCTAAAGAATGGTAGCATGGCTTCGAATACCCCGGGCGCCAGCGGGTTGGTCGCTGCGTAGTCCAGATAAACCTTTCTGCCTGTCTGCATCCCTTTCACCTGATGGAGGGGGCGTCTGTGCGAGACGCCCCTAGTAAACTAACTCTTCGATTATAAACCAAGAATTCGCAGAGAACTATGATTTCTGTCATAGTGTGCGGTCCGGACCTAACCCTGTGCCAGCTTCCGGCCAGCGGAGAAGGCATCTTTCAAGGCGGATGGATGGTTGCGAATGGCTCCCGTCTCGTCCACTCTCGGATAAAGCAATTGCCCGGCATATTTCATGTCTATGGTGGCAAGGAAGCTCTTTACTGTGGCTATGGCTCCCTCGAAAAGGGTGGCCTCACCACGTCCACCCACAGAAATGAAAAGCCCCCGACGCTCCCTCCCACGGTTGGCAGCCACCGGAAGCTTGAGACAGTACTTCATAACCCATAATGCCTGGCACCGGTCAATCATCGCTTTTGTTTGAGCAGTCACACCCATGAAGAAGATGGGCGAGGCCAGAATAAGATGGTCAGTCGACCGAAGCTCATTATGCACCATCTGCATATCATCGTCAACTATGCAGACACCCGTCTCATCACAACCGCCGCAGTGACGACACGGTGCAATGTTCAAATTACAAAGAACAAGGGTCTTAACAAGGGCTCCCTCGGAAGACGCACCCCGGAGAGCCTCGTCGAGCAGCACCTCGGTGTTGCCGGAGCGGCGCGGACTGCCGGCTATGCCCAGTACACGAACCGGCTCGCCCATCATCGTCCCCTGGCTGAATCCGAGGAACGAGTCTCCCTGAAGTGGCGGAGCATCTTCAAGTCCTGGCCAACCCCTTGCGGAGACCGGTCAGACGCGACAGGTGAGAGCGCTCCTCGTTGATTATCTCAGCCACCGTATCACGGTCTCTGCGACGCACCAACTCCCGCATCTCTTGGTAGAAGAGAATGGAGTCCTTCTCGGCCTTGATGCCGATCTCCAGAGCCTCAGCCTCATCCCTCGACTGTGCTGCTTTCGCGACAGCGCCTTTCACACCGGTGAAGATGATGCTGTTAACCAGGGCCTTGAGATAGGCATCATAGTCCTCAGAAAGAACGTCGAGAGGTTGTTTACCGGACCGTGGTCACTCTCTGCGCCAGTGCAGAGTAGAAAGCCAGGCCGTTCTTCTCAATCTCAACTGCTATGTTGACCAGCTCGCTACCGGAAAAGAATATTCCCATGACTGTCAGGTTCCTTCCTCTAGCGTTATGGCATGCTGAAAGCGCCGCCCTACGAGCGAAGCCTCTGAAGATAGCGGTCGGCCTGCAGCAGGGCTTTGGAGCCCTCGCCGGCAGCTACAACTATCTGCTTCTCAGGTACCGCGGTCACGTCACCGGCTGCATAGAGGCCGGGCACACCCGTCTCATTCGCACAGTTGACTACTACCTCACCCGCTTCGTTGAGGGGCGCCAATCCTCTCACCAGATCAGAGTTGGGCACCAGACCGATTTCAACGAAAACTCCCTGGACCGCCAGTACCTTGGCCTCTTGCGTCTTCAGCGACTTTACCTTGATCCCCTGGACCCTGTCCGCGCCTATGATTTCCAGCGTCTGGTATTCTGTGAGCACGGTGAGATTGGGCGCGTTCCTCGCCTTCTCGATGAGGATACTATCGGCGGTCAGCGGTGTGAGGGAGACCAAGTAGACCTGCTCAGCGTATTTGATAACATCGTTCACCGCCTCAAGAGCGGAGTTCCCACCCCCAATCACGGCTACCGTCATCTGCTGGAACAAAGGGCCATCACAGATAGCGCAATAGGTCACCCCACGGCCCACCAGTGCTTTTTCCCCAGGGACATTTAGCTGACGTGAACGCTTTCCTGTGGCAATAATTACAGCCTTTCCATGGTAAACATCACCCTGGTCCGTCGTCACCTCGAACCCTTTGCCAGAGGACGAGACACTTCGCACGACCTTGCCGGTCTGGATATCTATGGGGAAGCGACGCATCTGCTCCTCGAACTTTGCCATCAGTTCCGGGCCCTGGATAAACTGATAGCCCATGTAGTTCTCTACCGCCGCCGTCTGGTTGACCTGTCCTCCGATGTCCTTGGTAATCAGCAGGCTCTTTAACATCTTCCGAGCAGCGTAGACGGCAGCTGCCATGCCCGCAGGCCCACCACCGACTATGATTGCCTCGTACATGGGCGCCTCCGTTGCATGCGACTGATGGGGAGAGAGCTTTGAGCAGGCGGAATGCTGGCTAGCTGGTCAAGTCGAGCTTCTGCCTGAGCCAGCCCTCGTCGTAGCCTATCTTGAGATCGCCATCAATTTCGACCTGGGGGACCACCAATTGCCCTGACTTCTTCACCATTTCCTCACGGGCCTGCTTGTCCGAGGCGACATCGAAGTTCTCAAATGCCACCTTATTGTCGCCTAGGAATTTCTTCGTCTTCAGACACCAGGGGCAGGTGGGTGTCGAGTAAACCTTAACTTGCTTGGCTGCCATCTTCAGTCTCCTCTCATGGTTGCTAGTCGGTAGCGCTGGCCTTCTCGCTGGTAATGCCACATGTCCGGTCTTGGGCAGCCTTCACCTTCTTCTTGATGCTCCTCAAGAATTCAAATGCGTCTCCCTGGTCCTCATCAATCAGGATGCGGTCGAGCTCGTACATCTCTTTATCGTCCAGCATGACTGTTATCTTCGCCAATTTCAATCCTCCTCCAGGATATTCTCTGTGCGCGGACTACCCTTGCAGGTTGATGCTCTGGCTCAGAGGGGTGCCCGGGCGGCAAGATGGGCAGAGCCCATGGAACTCCAGATGGTGATGCGAGATGGAAAACCCTGTGGCATGCTCCACCTCAGCATTGATATCCTCTCGCACTGGCACGTCGATGTCGTGAACGCTGCCACACGACAGGCAACGCAGATGGTAGTGGTTGTCCACCGTCGCATCATAACGACTCCCACTCGTCCCGGAAAGAATCTCCTGTATCTCGCCCCGGGCTTTCAGAAGCCGGAGATTCCGGTAAACCGTTCCCAAGCTGATACCAGGCATCTCTTTTCGTGCCTGCTCATAAAGCCACTCGGCATCAGGATGGCTCCTGGTCCCGGTTAGCACCTTGAGCACCAATTCCCTCTGTTTGGATTTCCGACTTTGCATCTCTAGCCCCGTGCTAATAATGGTTCCTAATTATAGCTACTTTAGATCTTCTGTCAAGGATGGCATAGACGGGTAGGCTATGGAGTTGAGAATGGCCTGCTCCTTATCCCTCATGTCCGTTACCGGTCCCTCATGGTCGTAGCCCAGCAGATGGAGTATCCCGTGGACGACCAGAATAGCCAGCTCGTGTTCGACGGAGTGGCTCCTTTCGCGTGCCTGCCGGGCTGCTTGCGGATATGACACCACCACCTCCCCAAGGTGACGGAGGCCATCAGGAGGGAGGACGAATTTGACTCTCCCCTTTTGCGCTGTCAGCGCAAACGAAAGAACATCGGTGGTGGCGTCTTTTCCGCGGTAGTCACGATTAAGGGAATGGACCACCCGATCGCCCGACACTGTCAGGCTCAACTCCACACCTGGTCCGGTCTGCTCAACAGTCAGCACTGTCCGGGCTACCCTCCCGAGCCATACCTTGTCCACCAGGCTGCGGAAGGACTTGTCGACCTGAACGCTGACTTGACCCGACCTGACCATTTCAATCGATGTCATAATAGCACCAAGCTACGGCCTTGACAATAAGACCTGAAGAGGTTGTTATCAACCGCCGTGGGATGAGGTTGGTGCCGTTCGTGGTGAGCCTGTCGAATCACAATGGTACACCATAGAACGCTGCGTTCGCCCTTCGACAAGCTCTGGGCGAACGGACTGCTAAGCGCTCTACTGAAGGAATTGTTTGAAGGAAACCAAGCTGTGTGCTATATTGAAAAGGCTTGAAATCCGTTGGGAGGGATCGCATAGTGGTCTAGTGCGGCCGCCTGCTAAGCGGTTGCCCTGGGTAACCGGGGTCATGGGTTCGAATCCCATTCCCTCCGCCAGAGACCTTCCGACATTGCAGGGAAGCCTCTGGAGAAACAGACAGGTCTCACTCCAGCTTACTATCTGAGGACCATCTTCTAATTCGACGATGACGGCAACGCCTACGTTTTTTCTCTGGACCATCGGCTGCCAGATGAACAAAGCTGAGTCCGAGCGCCTGAGCAACCATTTGAGGTGTCTTGGCTTTGACGAGGCTGCCACGGCCGAGGAGGCCAACCTCATAGTTCTGAACACCTGCGTGGTGCGCCGCAGCGCCGAGGAGCGCACTCTAAACAAGCTGGCGAATCTCAAGTGGCTGAAACAGACCGGATCCGACCGCAGTATTGTAGTGACCGGATGCTTCGTGGGACCAGAGCGGAAGGAGTTGCATCGGCGCTTTTCCCATG
>JAENJB010000032.1 GCA_016844565.1 Dehalococcoidia bacterium | reverse complement strand
GGATATGGACATCCTGATATGAATTTTCGGGTTAGCTGACAGGCAGTATAGTGGACAAGTATCGAGTAGAAATACCGGACCTGGAATACTACCGGCGGGTGATCCCCTGTCAGTATGCCTGCCCCGTACACACCGATGCGCGGGGCTATGTCAATGCCGTCGCGGACGGCGATTTTGAGAAAGGCTATATCATTGCCCGGCAGCCCAACCCCTTCGCGTCTACTTGCGGCCGGGTGTGCAATGCCGCCTGCGAAGCGGCCTGCCGGCGGGGCAAGATAGATGAGCCGGTGGCGATTCGCCCCTTGAAGCGCTTTCTGACGGAAGAGTACGGCGTGGAGATGCTGACCCGTCTCCCGGTGACCCGCATTCAGGGGCGGCTGGCGGGGGTGGAGTTGCTCTCCGATTTCAGCCCCGGCAACTCGGCCACGGTCGAGAGCGCTATTACCATGGCCAGGGCGGCCTCAGGGAGAACGCGCCGCAAAGCCAAGGTGGCTGTTGTCGGCGCCGGGCCCACCGGGCTGGCTGCCGCTCAAGACCTGTCCTTTCTGGGTTACCAGGTCACTCTTTTCGAGAGCACCGGCTCTCTCGGAGGTATGCTCCGTTGGGGCCTGCCGGAGTACAGGCTGCCGCGCAACGTGCTGAGGTATGAAATAGAACAGGCTCTTCAGCGTGGAGTTGAGGTCCATTTGAACATGTCCCTGGGGAAGGACTTCTGGCTGAAGGACTTGAAGACGTGGGGCTACGAAGCGGTCTTCATCTCTATCGGGGCGCACAAGAGCCGCGCGCTTTCCATTCCCGGAGTGGAGCTGGATGGGGTTTTCCGCGCCCTGGATTTTCTTTTCAATGTCAACCGTGGTTACCGGGTGGAGATGGGGAGTAGAGTGATTGTGGTGGGTGGAGGTGGCGTGGCGGTCGACGTGGCCCGAACCGCCGCCCGTTTGAATGAGGGGGCCTATCCCGGGGCAGAGGCGAGCGAAGTGCACACCGCCGTCGCGGTAGCCCGGGAGGCCCTGCGGCTGGGCGTCAGGGACGTCCACCTGGTCTGTCTGGAGTCCGTGGAGGAGATGCCGGCGGGGGAGGATGAGGTGAAGCATGCCATGGAGGAAGGCATACAGCTTCACACCCGCCTTGGACCTGTTCGCCTAAGGGGGGAAAGAGGCAAGGTGGAGTATCTCGACACCCAGAAGGCGCAGTCCGTCTTCGATAGCCAGGGCAGGTTCAACCCGGTCATGATACCCGGTAGCGAAGAGTCTATGGAAGCTGATTCGGTGGTGCTGGCTATCGGCCAGACCAGCGACCTATCCTTCATAAGAGAAGAAGATGGAATCGCCGTGACGCGGAGGGGGACCATCCAGGTGGAGTCCGATACCCTGGCGACAACGGCGCCAGGTGTTTTTGCGGGTGGTGATGTCGCTTTCGGCCCACGGTTTATTATTGAGGCGGCCCGGGATGGGCACGCTGCTGTCCGTTCCATAGATGCCTATATTCAGGGGGGGAAATCGGAGGTGGTGAGGCGGGGCTGGATGACAGTGGTCCCGCTGGATAAGTTGCCTCCTACAGCCCGCCTCGAAGTACCTCGCCGTCCGCCGCCGACCCTGCCGGTGGAGAGGCGCATCGGCGTCAGCGAGGTGGAGCTGGCGTACCCCGCGGAAAGGGCCGTGGAGCAAGCGGACCGCTGTCTGCGCTGCCATATCCAGACCATTTTCAACGGTGACCTCTGTATCCTGTGCGGGGGATGCGTGGATGTTTGTCCGATGAGCTGTTACAAACTGGTGAGCCTTGACCGCATTCAGGGCGATGTCCGTCTGGAAACCCTGGTCAAGGAGAGATACGGCATATCCCTGGAGCATCAGGATGAGCCGGAGGCACATCGGCGTCTTCGGGAAAAGGGGTCGGCTATGATTAAGGATGAGGCCAGGTGCGTTCGCTGCGGCCTCTGCGCGAGGCGCTGTCCCACCGGGGCCATCACTATGGAGGCCTTCAACTTCGCGGAGGAGATAGTCTACAGCGGTGATGGGGTTGGGGAGGGAATCGCCGCCGGCAGGCAGCAGAGATGAATCGATTGAGCGCTCTTCTGATAAATTTAAGAAATAGCCGGGTGTGGACCTCCATCTTCCGCTCCGGCTACCCTGACAACGACGAAAAGCGTTCTCTCGTAATGGTGAATAGCCTCTTCCTTCACCTCCACCCGGTTAAGGTGAAGAAGAATACCCTGAAGGCGACCTATACCTTCGGTCTCGGCATTATCGCTTTCTTCCTTTTCCTGGTGCTGGTGGTCACCGGCGTGTGGCTGATGTTTTTCTACGTTCCTTCGGTGGAACGCGCCTATTCCGACATCCAGGCGCTGGAGACCTCGGTTACCTTCGGCATGCTCATGCGGAGTATGCACCGCTGGGCGGCCCACCTCATGGTGCTGACGGTCTTTCTGCACCTGTGTCGGGTCTTCTTCACCGGCGGCTACAAACATCCACGCGAGTTCAACTGGGTGCTGGGTGTTGTTCTCTGGATAGTAACTCTCCTTCTCAGCTTCACCGGCTATCTCCTGCCCTGGGACCAGCTTTCCTACTGGGCGATCACGGTAGGCACCAATATGATCGGCTCTGCTCCCTTCATCGGGGATATGGTCCGCCTGCTCCTTCTTGGGGCGAAAGAGGTCGGGCAGGAAGCCCTCATCCGCTTTTATACCCTGCATATCGCCATCCTGCCGCTGGTGATGACCATCCTCATCTCTGTTCACTTCTGGAGGGTAAGGAAAGATGGGGGGCTTTCCAGTCCTGAAGAGGGCGCTGCCGTGGAGAGGGAGGGATAGCAAGGATGCCTGAAACACAACACGAGGTTTTCCCCAAAGACCCGAGCAAGACCTATGGCCTGATGGAGCTGGTGAAGGGCACCAGTCCGATGGTGGACAAAGGTCCCGAGGATACGGTGACGTCCTGGCCCCGTCTCCTTATCCTCGAGGGGTTGTTGATGCTGGGTACTATTGTTCTCCTGCTGGTCTGGTCCTATCTCGTCAATGCCCCGCTGCGTGAATTGGCTAACCCGGATGTTACCGAGAACCCGGCCAAGGCGCCGTGGTATTTCTTGAATCTCCAGGAGCTGCTCCTGCATATGCATCCGGCTCTCGCCGGGGTCATTATCCCGACCGTGATGGTCATCCTCTTAATGGCCGTCCCTTATATCGACCGGGACCGCAGGGATATCGGGATATGGTTTGCCTCCAAGAAGGGTAAGACCGTCGCCATGTGGGCGGGGGCCTATACCTTCGTCTTGGTTGTTGCCCTGGTGCTCTTTGATGAGTTCGTCCGGGTCCGCTCTCTGGTGAGCAACCCCTGGTGGATGCCGGGAGTGGTTGTGCCCGTGGGGATAATACTGGTGCTATCCGTGTTGCTCTATCTCATTATCCGTCGGTGGCGGCCAAACACCCGTGAGGTGCTGGTTGGATTCTTCACCGCCTTTGTGGTGACCTACATCGTGCTTATTCTCTTCGGTACCCTCTTCCGCGGGCTGGGCATGCGATTGATCTGGCCCTGGAATATGCCTCCGGGAGGGCTGACTTTTTAGGTGGTCCAAACTTGCTATTGTTATGAAAATACCCTCATCCTAACCTTCCCCCTTGACGGGGGAAGGGAGTGGGAGTGGCGGGGTAACCATCGCCAGAGGAGCATGATGAGATGACTATGGACAGGAAGTCAGTGGAACCTGCCGCTCTTAGCCGGCGCCAGTTCCTGGGCCGGCTATGGTGGGGCGCCACCGGCCTGGTTCTGCTAGAGGCAGCCGGCGGGTTGGTAGCCTCGCTCTGGCCCAAGATTAAGGTAGGCGCCTTCGGCGGCAAGGTCACCGTGGGCAGCCTGGCGGAGGTTAAGGCCATTCCTGTAGGCACGATAGTCTATTTCCCCGAGGCCCGTTTCTACCTTTCCCGCGTGGACTCCGGGCTGCTCGCTATTTACCGTAAGTGCACTCATCTGGGGTGCGTGGTTCCCTGGAGGGATGACGAGCAGACCGAGGATGGTCTTGCATCTATCGGGCGGTTCAACTGTCCCTGCCATGCCTCCATCTTCGACCGCTACGGGATGGTCAAGGGCGGGCCGGCCCCACGGCCCCTCGACCTTTTCCCTATCACCATCGAGGGGGGAGAGGTGAAGGTGGACACCGGCACTGTGGTCGAACGGTCCGCCTTCGATGCTTCTCAGGCGCTGCGTATTTGAGGTAAAGGATGGGAGCCTTCCAGTGAAGAAAGTCGCGCTCGGTCTGGTGCTAACCCTTTTCATAGTGGTCTTCGTGCCCTTCTACTGGGCAACGGAGCCCGCCCGGCAAGAGGCTGCGGCAACCAGGCAGACTCGGGAGGCCGCAGGAAGAGGGGCTGAGCTATACCTGAAGGCGTGTGCCGTCTGCCATGGCCCTCGCGGCGAGGGGAGGGTGGGACCGCCACTCAAGGGCACCCGCCTGGATGAGCAGGTCATCCGCAAGATTGTCTCTCGGGGTAGGCCGGGCACTCCCATGCCCGCCTTCGGCCAGGAGGATGGCGGCCCTTTGAAGGGCCACGAAATCTCCGACTTGGTCGCCTTTATCAAGAACTGGAGTGATTCCTTACTGGATGAAGCGGCAGCCCACGTTCCGGCACCTGCTGCTCCGCCTCCGGCCGCGAAGCAGGGCTCAGGGGGCATCCGCTACGACCAATCTACCCCGCGCCAGGTATTGCTCGATGGTAAGTCCATCGCTGAGAAGTCATGTGTCGCCTGTCACGTCCTGCCTACCGCAGAGCAGGTGAAAAAGTTCCCCGCCGATGAAGGCCTGGTGAACTTCGCTACCGTCATGACCGGTGGTGACCTTCGCTGCCGTCATGACCGGTCAGATGGCCAAGATTGACGAGCAGTCAGCTGAGAAGGTCATCCGCTATCTCCTCGCCCTCCGCCATGACGCTGCCCCATAACGGCAGAACTGCATTAGTAAACAGTCTCCAAAAAGCTATTGACATCGGCTTTGCCTTTTGATATTCGTTTAGCTAAAATAGCCTGACGGCTATGGAGCTGACAGAAGATATATTGAAGAGTTACCGCACTGTTGCTATAGTTGGCCTTTCGGCCAAGGAAGACCGGCCAAGCAACGAAGTGGCGCGCTACTTGAGGTCCAGGGGATACCGGATCATCCCGGTGAACCCGGTTGAGACCGATATCCTGGGAGAGAAGAGCTACCCGGACCTGGTTTCTATTCCGGAGCCGGTCGAGGTGGTGGACATATTTCGCCGGGCTGATGATGTACTTCCTGTGGTCGACCAGGCGATAAAGGTGGGGGCCAGGGTGGTCTGGATGCAGTTGGGGATAGTGAACGAGGAGGCCGCCGAGAAGGCCCGCAAGGCTGGCCTGAAGGTGGTCATGGATCATTGTATGAAGATAGAGCACGAGAAGCTCTTCCGGCGAGAAGGCTAAGCCTAAATGACTCTGCACGCGCACCAACACCAACATGCGGCGCCGGAGCGAAAGCTCAGGCTTGCTATGCTGCTGACCGCCGCCGTCCTGGTGGGGGAGGTAGTGGGAGGCATTCTGTCCAACAGCCTGGCCCTGCTGAGCGATGCCGGACACGTGTTGACAGACCTGGTGGCGTTGGTCTTAAGCTGGTGGGCGGTGAGGCAAGTGGAAAAGGCGGCTACGGCCAAGATGACCTATGGGTACCATCGCGTCGGTATTATCGTGGCGCTCGTCAATGCCCTCAGCCTGGTGGCCGTATCTCTGGGCATCTTCTATGGAGCTTTCCTGCGCCTGCGGAATCCGGAGCCTGTGGAGGGCTTCCTTATGATGGTGGTGGCGGCGGTCGGCCTGCTGGCCAACCTGCTGGTGGTGGCATGGCTGCGCTCTGAGAGCCAGCATAACTTGAATGTGCGGAGCGCCTTCTGGCATGCATGGGGCGATAGTCTCTCCTCCATTGGCGTCATCGGCGGCGGAGTGGCCATCGTGCTCACGGGGTTCCAGTGGATTGACCCCGTGGTAAGCATCGCCATCGGCCTCGTGGTCGGGGCGGGCGCCTGGCGCCTCATCAAGGCGGGGACGAACATCATCCTTGAGGCTTCTCCAGAGCATCTTGATACTCAGGAGATAGCGCAGGCCATCGCCGCAGTTCCAAAGGTAAAAAGCGTGCACGACCTCCACGTATGGAGTGTTGCCCCGGGCTATAACCTGCTCAGTGGACATCTGATGGTGGAGGATGTGCCGGTGAGTCAGGCGGAGCAGATTTCCGCCGAAGTGCGGAAAATGCTGAAAGAGCGTTTCCACATCGCCCACTCCACAGTACAGACGGAATGTGTAGCTTGCTGTGATCCGGAAGCCCTGTTCTGCAATCTGGGCTCTAAGCCAGAGGCCCGGCCGTGAGGTCAGGTCTGAGCAAGCCTACTCTTGAGGTATGACTCTCTATGCTTCATCAAGATGAAGAAAAAGCCAGGCTGAGACGGGAACGTACAAGGGAAGCCATAGCGCTGGCAATGGACAGCCGCTGGGAAGAAGCGGTGGAGGCCAACCACTCCATCCTGGAGGCGGTCCCCACCGACGTAGATGCCCTGAACCGTCTGGGGCGGGCCTTGATGGAGCTGGGACGCTACGGGGAGGCGAAAGCTGCCTACGAAAAGGCGCTAGAGAGCGACCCCTTTAACGGCATCGCCAAGAAGAACCTGCTCCGGCTGGCAGTGGTAAAAGAGGCGGCCAAGCAGGTCAAGGGGGAAACCGGGAAGGTGGCGCCGCACCTGTTTGTCGGTGAGGAAGGTAAGGTCGGTGTGGTCGCCTTGAACTTTCTGGCGCCGAAAGAGATTGTGGCGCGAATGGCGGTGGGCGATGAGGTGGTCCTGAAGATAAAGAAACCAAACCTGGTGGTGGTGAACGGCCAGGGCGACTATCTGGGCACGGTGGAATCAAAGCACGGCCTCAGGCTGGTCAAGCTGATGAAGGGTGGCAACAAGTACACGGCGGCCATAGCCAGTCTGAATCAGGGGGGAGTGAAGGTGGTCATCCGGGAGGTATTCCGCGATCCCGTCCAAGCTGGGCGTCCTTCTTTCCCTGCCCGAGTAGTGGAGGGTTTCCGGCCTTATGTGAGGGACAGCATGATTAGATACGAGCGGGGGGAGGAAGGTGAGGACGAGGACGAATACGCCGAGGAGCCGGAGGTTGGGGCCGGGGGCCACGTGGAGGAAGCCCTTGGGGAGGGACCACTCAACGTCTTCGAGGTGCCGGTGATGGAAGAGGAAGAGGAGTGAAGGAGATGGAAAAGCAATGGTAGAAGGAACTATCCGCCCCATCCAGATCGAAGACGAGATGAGGAGCTCTTATCTCGACTACGCGATGAGCGTTATCGTCTCGCGGGCCTTGCCTGATGTCAGGGATGGGCTCAAGCCGGTGCAGCGCCGCATCCTGCATTCGATGAATGAGCTGGACCTGCGCTCCACAGGTCCATTTAAGAAGAGCGCGCGCATCGTGGGCGAGGTCATGGGTAAGTACCATCCCCACGGAGATGCGCCGATCTACGAGGCCATGGTCCGCCTGGCCCAGCCTTTCTCCATGCGATATATGCTGGTGGACGGGCAGGGCAACTTCGGCAGCATCGATGACGACCCCCCGGCGGCCATGCGTTACACGGAGGCGCGCCTCACCGCTATCGCCGGGGAGATGCTGGTAGACATCGATAAGGAGACGGTGGACTTCATTCCCAATTTCGATGCCAGCCTGAAGGAGCCTTCAGTCCTGCCGGCCCGCCTGCCCAACTTGCTGGTGAACGGCTCTTCCGGCATCGCAGTAGGTATGGCCACCAATATCCCGCCGCACAACCTGGGAGAGGTATGCGATGCCGTGGCGTATCTGGTGGACAATCCGGAGGCTGCCATAGAGGAGCTCATGCGTCTGGTGCCCGCTCCTGACTTTCCGACGGCTGGCATACTTCATGGACGCCAGGGGCTGCGTCAGGCCTATGAGACCGGCCTGGGCAAAGTAGTTGTCCGCGCCAGGGCGGACATAGAGGAAACCAAGGGAGGCCGGTCTCAGATAATAATCACCGAGCTCCCCTATCAGACGAACAAGGCGGCTCTCATGGAAAGGATAGCCGAGTTGGCCAAGGAGAAGAAGATAGAGGGCGTTGGCGACCTCAGAGATGAGTCCGACCGGCAGGGGATGCGTGTCGTTCTCGAGTTGAAGAAGGATACGCCGCCGGCCCTGGTGCTCAACAACCTCTTCAAGCATACCACCATGCAGTCGGCTTTCCACATCAACATGCTGGCCCTGGTCGGCGGGCAACCCCAGGTGCTCAACCTGAAACGCTTGCTGCAGTATTACCTCGATTTCCGAAGGCAGGTCATCAGGCGCCGTTCCGAGTTCGACCTTAAGAAAGCCCGGGAGAGGGCGCATATACTGGAAGGGCTGAAGGTCGCCCTCGACAACCTTGATGTGGTTATCACCATCATTCGGCAGTCCAAGAGTGGTGAGGCGGCCCGGAACGCCTTGATGGGAAAGTTCGCCCTGTCGTCCATTCAGGCCCAGGCCATCTTAGACATGCAGTTGCGTCGGCTGGCCGGTATGGAGCGGCAGAAACTGATCGACGAATATACTGAGCTGCTGAAGAGAATATCCTACCTGGAAGACCTCCTGGCGGACCCCAAGAAGGTGGATTTCCAGATTAAAGAGGATCTCAAGGAACTCAAGGTGAAGTATGGCGATAGCCGGAGGACCCAGATAGTTGATGAGGAGATTGCGGAGTTTGGCGATGAGGACCTTATCCCTCACCAGACAGTAGTGATCAGTCTGAGTAACAACGGCTACATCAAGCGCGTGCCGGTAGAGATCTACCGCAAGCAGCACCGGAGCGGAACGGGGGTCAAGGGGATGACCACCCGTGAGACGGATGCGGTGCGTCTCTTCGCCGATGCGGATAGCCACGACCGTATCCTTTTCTTCACCGACCGGGGTAAGGCCTATCTGTTGAAGTGCTACGAGATTCCCCAGGACTCCACCCGGATCTCCAAGGGCGTGCCGGTGGGCAATCTGATATCCACCGACGAGAAAGAGAATGTGACCGCCATGGTGGTGGTGAAGGACTTCGCGCCGGGGGCTTTCCTCATACTGGCCACAGCCAGAGGCGAAGTGAAGAAGACCGCTCTCAAGGGTTTCTCAGCCGTCCGGAGCAACGGGATTATCGCCATGGACCTCGAGCCCGGTGATGAGTTGGTGGCTGTCCGGCTAGTGGGCGAGGGTGATGAGGTGCTGATGTTATCCCGCAAGGGCAGGGGTATCAGATTCAACACCGATGTCCTGCGGTTGGCCTCGAGGACGAGTGGTGGGGTGCGGGGGATGCGCCTTGAGCCGGAGGACAGGGTGGTGGCGATGTGCGTCGTCTCTCTCGGATTCCACCTGTTGTCGGTCACCGAGAACGGCTATGGCAAGCGGACGCCGGTGGAGAGTTTCCCCGAGCGGGGCCGCGGTGGGCTGGGTGTGAAGGCCCACCGGGTGACGCCCGAGACAGGCGACGTGGTCGCCGGTGAGGTGGTCGAAGGCTCCAAGGAGCTGATGATTATCTCGAGCCAGGGCCAGGTAATCAGGACTTCCACGGCGAATCAGGAAATCAGGTCCCTGAGCCGCCTGACCCGGGGCGTGAGCTTAATGAGACTAGATCCCGGAGACACGGTGGTCTCCATTAGTTGCTTCACCGACAAGGAGGATAAGGAGTGAGGTTACCACGCAACCCCGTAGTTCTTCGCCCCGATGGAATCGGGGCGAAGAACTAATCCGTGATTAGACCCTCTCCCTTGACGGGAGAGGGAGAGGGTGAGGGTGACCATCCGGGCACCGGCGAGTTCTTCCCCCTCTCTCAAACTCTCCCCCTCCAGGGGGGAGAAGGTTCCGGTTTGTCGGGACTTCGCGGAGTTCATCCCTTCGGTGAACTCAGGGCAGGTTCTGAGCCTTCGGCGAAGGGCTCGCAATGACGTGGCTGTGTTCGGGCCGTTCTCGGGGCAATAGATAAATGGACTGGCTGATTCAAGCCGCCGGGCAAGTGGTGCTCTCCTTTGTTCCTCTCTTTGTGGCCATGGATGCCGTTGGCAACCTGCCCTTCTTGCTCTTCCTGACCGCCGACGCCCCGCCCCGGAGGCGCAATCAGATGGTCCGTTCAGCGATACTCACGGGCTTGGGACTGGGTCTGGGGTTTGTGGTCCTGGGCAAAGCTGTCCTTCTCCTGCTTGGCATACAGGTCGCCGATTTCCTGCTGGCCGGGGGGCTGGTGCTGCTGGCCCTGTCGGTCAAGGACCTGGTCACCGGCAAGCTCTTTGAGACCCCGGGGGGCTCTGGAGGAGAGACGCCGGGCGTGGTGCCGCTGGGCACTCCCCTGGTGGTCGGTCCGGCGGTGCTCACCACCCTGCTCCTCTTGATAGACCAGTATCACGCCCTTCTGGTGGTGCTGGCCTTCATGCTCAACCTGGCCTTCGCCTGGCTGGTCTTCAATCAGTCCGACCGGATTGCGCGCTTTCTGGGCAAGGGAGGTGTGGCGGCAACGGCCAAGATAGCCAGCCTTCTCCTGGCGGCCATCGCGGTGAAGATGATCCGCCAGGGTATCCTGAGCGGGTAGGGCTAGCCCAGCCTACTACTTACTATCTGGCCGCAGCCCGGGGCATGTCCAGCGACCAGAACCGGCTGGCTCTCTCCGTGTCCTCTGTTGTATATATCTCCGCCGGCATCGGCATCAGATTCAAACCATACCGCTTGTAGAATAGGTTAGTCTTGGCCTTCTTGGCGGCCTCGGGGTTGCTAGCCATGATGGATTGGGCGTTGGCGGCATAGAGCAGGTTCCCCTCGGCGCTGGTAATGAAGTCAATAAAGAGCTGGGCCGCGCTGGGATGGGCGGCATTCTTGACCAAGCCCAGAGAGTATCCATGCACTGGAGCCACCTCGAGAGCCACGGGCGCGATTGAAGCCCCCTGCCACATCAGCTTGGTATTCGTCGAGCTGGCCGACATGAGGAGGATTGCGAACTCCCCGGCTGCCAGCATGGCGTTCGGCAACTCATAGCCGCTCATCACCCTGGGTCTCGTATTGGCCACCACCTCTTTCCAGAAGCTCTCGGACTTCTCGTGGTCCACCTTTCCTTTCCCAAAGATGTAGGCGGTGTAGAGCGGGATTCCGCGTCCCGAGGTGGAGATGGCCGCCCTGCCCCGCCACTTCGGGTTCTTCAGGTCTTCGAAGGTCTTCGGCAATTCGGCGGGAGTGACCAGATCGGTGTTGTATGAGGGATAGTAGGTCGCGGAGCCGATGTTCATGAAGAGCTTGCTGTTTGGCTGCCCGGTCCATCCCTGATTGGGCCAGTTGAACTCTTGGAGCAGTCCCGTTCCCACCAGAGCGACGAAATCGGTCTCAGCGAAGCTGACTATGTCGGCGGGATAGCGACCGATCTTTGCTTCCTCCGCCAGCCTGTCGATGATGGCCGTGGCCCTGGGCGCATCCCATACCTTGAACTTGAGGAACGGGTACTTGGCCTGGAAAGCCTTGTCGAAGTCTGACCCCATCGGCCACGACTGGCTGTACAGGTTTACCTCTCCCTCTTTCTTTGCCGCCTCAATGAGCTGCTGCTCGCGGGTCAAGTTCGGCTGCTGCGCCTGTGAAACTGGGGCCGGTTTCTCCGCTACCGGCGCCGGTGTCGGACCAGCCTTCGGGGCGCAGGCGCTCAACACCAGCATGGTGACTAACACCAATATGCATACCACGTGCGGGAATTTCATCTTCTCTCCTCCTTGTATCCAGTCCTCATTTCGGCGGCTCGTACCAGTAGTTCGGCCATTTCTCGACGTGACTGTCACGGTAGTTCTCCAGCCACCAGTTGGCTACATCTATGCAGCGGGTGAACCATACCCCAGGGAATCCCTTGACATAATGAATGAACTCCTCCAGCACTTTCATCCGGTAGGGGCGGCCGATCAGGTACGGGTGCACGGTAATGGCCATCCTGGTCGGATTCTTCTCCCCTTCAGCGTAGAGCCAGTCGAAGGAGTCCTTCCACATCTCGCCGGCCTGCCGGAAGGTCATGTCGCTGCTCCCGAAGGTCGAGTAATCGCCCACATTCAGCGTGTAGTACATGACCACCAGGTCCTTGCCGTTCACCTTGAGCGTGTAGGGGAGCTCCTCGTGGTCGGGGTCGACCCAGTACTTGTATCCCTCCTCGGCGATGATTGCCGGCGTATGGTCCGTCGGCATATGGCCCGGTGACAGGTAGCCGAGCGGGCGGTCTCCTAGCACTTTCTGGAAAGCGGCGACGCACTTGTGTATGTCCGCCCTGTCCTGCTCGGGGGTCTTCACGAAGCTATAGTCGTGGATGTAGGTCTCGGAGGCCAACTCGTGACCCATCCTCTTCAGTTCCTTAACCAGCTCGGGGAACCGCTCCACGGTAATCCCGTTGCAGAAGAAAGAGCTCTTCACTCCCTCTCTTTGAAACAGCTCGACGAGCCTGTAGATGCCTATCCTCTCGCCGAACTGTTTGTCGAATACGGCGTGCAAGTCCCTCTGGAAAGGGGCATTGGCCGGCCATTTCCTGCGGTGTTCCCTCTGCATTGAGTGGGGCCATCCCAGGTCGTCAGGCCATGTCTCGAAGGACACGCTGAGGTTGAGAGCGATCCTGGCGTTGTCCGGCCACTTGATGGGAGGATATCTCCTGGCTATCATATGTCACACCTCCTCATGCACGAATAGCCGTAGCGGCTTCTGAAGAGAGGGCATTCCCGGAGGAACGCGGAAGGGCAAACTCCACAACCCGGGGCCTCTACCTGGCGGATACTATAACGCCTCTCCCAAGGATGTCAAGAGGCGGGGGTTGCCACTCTGTGGGAGAATGTCCTTTCGCGCGGCCAAGTGGACAGGCCAGCAGACGGGCGAAGGAGACCCCACAAATGAAAATCCGGGAGGCTCTTGGGGGGAGACTCCCGGATTTCGGGTCAGTGAAGCGCCGTGCTACTTCAGGGCCTTGATTGAGGCCTCAATTACCTCCATGGTGAAGGCCGGGTTATGGATACCCTCGCTGCCATCACCGTGAATCAGGAAGTAGTTCCAGCCCGCTTTTACCAGGACATCGCTGGTCGGGATAAGCGGCGTTCTCCCGTCAGTGGTGATGTCCCCGAGCTGGACTTCAGCCTCAAAAAGCATCATGGAGTGAGGCGCTTCACCCTGGGGACTGTATGTAAAGTTGACCTGGTTCCTGAACTTGATGATGAAGCCGATCTGGCCATGGGGTTCTGTCGGCTCCACAGAAACGATGTTTGTTTTGTCCACCGCCAGCGGGGCGCTCTTCACGTCGTATTCCTTGCCCCCGAACGGGTGAGGCGTGTAGTCAGCCACGGTTATCTGGGCGCCGGGTATCTTCTTCAGCAGGTAGGCGCTCATCGCTGCGCCCAACTCGTGGACCTTCTCCTCGGTGCCGGTCTGGAAAGCCTTGGCGTTCAGAGAGGCGCTGTGGCAGGTGCCGCAGATCTTGGGGCTGGCGGCAAAGGAATGGTTGGTGTAGGTCTGCGTGTAGCCCGCCGGCGGCGGCGTCGCTTCCATGTGGCAGGTGACGCAGGTGTCCTGGAGGTTAGCGTGCGGTGACCTCATTGTACTCACAAAGAAGGAGTTCTCGCCCATCAGGACGTCGGCCTGTGCGGCGGTGTGCGGTGCGGAGTAGCTGGTGGGCGGTATCTCGTCACTGCGGGCGGCGTTCCTGGAGTTGTGGCAGGTCATACACAGGGCGCCCTTGCCGACCTTCAAAGCCTGGAAGCCAGCGGGCAACATCTTCGTGTCTCCCATTATGCGGACGGTGGCGTTAGTCGGGTCGCCAGAGGTCGTGCCCTGCGCGTGCGGGTCGTGGCAGGCGGTGCAGGTTATGGGCTGGATGCTGTCCTTGGTCAGGCCCATAGCGGTGAGCTCCGCGACAGTGGCGTCGCCCTTGGCGCCCTGGATCCTCTTGGTCGGGTCGCCCTGCTTGGTCCAGGTGAGGAAGCCCTGGCCGGTATGGCAGCGGCCGCAGTGTCCCGCCGAGGCGGCGCGGGTCTCCACCGAGCCTTCGAGGATGGCGAGGTCGAAGTTGCCGTGCCCGCTCTCCTCCCACTGCTGAAGCTTACCGTGGCGTGGCGGCTCGCCGTGGCAGGCGCCGCAGACGTCGGAGGAGATGTTCATCCGGGCGGCATCGATGGTCTTGTTGGGATGGAGGGTGTTCCCGTTGTTCGGCCCGTGGCAGTTCTCGCACTGGATGTTGGACAGCTTGGACATCCTGGGATATTGCTTCAGGATGCTGGTCCACAGGCCCAACTCGCCGTGCGACGGGACCTTCCA
>JAENJB010000031.1 GCA_016844565.1 Dehalococcoidia bacterium | reverse complement strand
GTCATTATTCATTATATACGTAAACAAAATGAGATGTCGTAGAGGAGAGAATAGGAGTTCTGCCGATCATACAGTATGGTGGGCAGTACTGGATTCGAACCAGTTACCTCTGCGATGTCAACGCAGCGCTCTAACCAACTGAGCTAACCGCCCATCCAAGAGAGAATTCTATCAGAGGCCATATGTATTATCAAGGCATTCAGACGGAATATGGGAATATGCTTCCGGCCGCGCCGAGCCGGCCCGACATGTCGGGCCAACTGGGGTGGCTTCCGCCTTCGGCGGCCTGGATTCCCGCCTTTGCGGGAATCCCCCATTCTGGCTTGCAGCCAGCACCATGAAGGATGAAAATATAGCCCCGCCACAGTTGCCGTCATTGCGAGGGCCCTTCGCCGAAGGCTCAGGATAAACTCCGCCCGAAGCAATCTCATACGGTACTAGTGGCTCAGAGATTGCTTCGCCCTCCCGGCAGGTCGGGATAGGCTCACAATGACAGGCCGTGCCGGACTGGTATTTTTGAGGTAATGACAGTGAACGGCAGCCTGTGGCCCTTCATCGGCGCGTTTCGTCGCAACCTCTGACGTGTTCCTGGTTTGCTTACACCATGCCAGTCCTTATATACTTTAATGTTTGCGGTAGAAGTCATTTCCTGGAGGTAACTGTCCGGTGAAAAATGCCAGTTTCGACCAGTTCAAGGGTTCGGCCGACTATGTCACCTCCGAACCCTTGAGGAACGCCGTCAATGTATCCATCGCCCTTGGAAGGCCATTGCTCATCCGTGGTGAGCCGGGGACGGGGAAGACCATGCTGGCCCGCAGCATCGCCAAAGCACTGGAGAAGAAGCTCATTACCTGGCATGTGAAGTCAACCACCAAGGCCCAGGAGGGGCTATATCTCTACGACACTGTGCAGCGGCTCAACGACAGCCGGTTCGGCGACAAGGACGTCGCCGATATCAAACACTACATCAAGCTGGGCAAGCTGGGGCGTGCCTTCACCGCTCCCGAGCAGGTGGTGCTGCTCATCGACGAGGTCGACAAGGCGGACATCGAGTTCCCCAACGACCTCCTCAACGAGCTGGACGAGATGAGCTTCCATATTCCGGAGACCAACGAGACCATTACCGCTGTCCACCGTCCGGTAACCGTCATCACCAGCAACGCGGAGAAGGAGCTTCCCGATGCCTTCCTGCGCCGCTGCATCTTCCACTACATCGAGTTCCCTGACGCCAAGTTGATGGAGGAAATAGTCGGTGTGCACTTCCCCGATCTGAAGCCCGGCCTTCTCAAGGAGGCACTGAAGGTCTTCTACTCGTTGAGAGAGATCGAGGAGTTCCGGAAGAAGCCCTCGACCAGCGAACTGATAGATTGGATCCGGGCGCTGATGGCCGGCGGGATACCCCACGATGATATCGCCAAAGGGGTCCCATTCATGGGCACGCTCTTGAAGAAAGAGACGGACTACGACTACTTCGTCAACAACTACATGACCCGGGTTGGAGATACCCTGGTCATCCGCCGCAGGTAGGGATGTTCACTGACTTCTTCTATGTCTTAAGAAAGCACAAGGTCCCCGTCTCCATCACCGAGTGGATGACCCTGATGGAAGCTCTCGCCGGGGGGCACATCAGCAACATGGACGAGTTCTATTTTCTGGCCAGGGCCATCCTGGTCAAGAGCGAGACCCACTACGACCATTACGATGTGGCCTTTCAGGAGTACTTCAAGGGGATAGAGACGCCGGACGAGATTACGGAGCAGGTGCTGGAGTGGCTCAAATCGCCGATGCGCAACCGAGCGCTTCTCTCACCGGAAGAGCAGGCCCTCTTCGACAAGATGGACCTGGAAGAGCTGATGAAGGAGCTGGAGAAGAGGCTCGCCGAACAGACCGGACAGCATGATGGGGGGCACTACTGGGTAGGGCGGGGCGGCACCTCGCCCTTCGGACATTCCGGCTATCATCCCGGCGGCATACGTATCGGGGGCGAGTCAGGCGGCCGGTCTGCCATCAAGATTGCCCAGGAGAGAAGGTTCCAGAACTACCGAGATGATTTGACCCTCGATGTCCGCCAGATGAAGATGGCGCTGAGAGGGCTGCGGCAGCTCAACCGGACGGGGCCGGAGGATGAGCTGGACCTGGAGGAGACGATCGATGCTACCGCGGACAACGCCGGAGAGATCGAACTGGTCTGGGAGCGCAGCCGGAAGAACACCGTCAAGGTGCTGCTGTTAATGGATGTGGGCGGCTCCATGTCGCCCTTCGCCCGGCTGTGCAGCCAGCTTTTCTCGGCGGCCCATTCCAGCTCCCATTTCAAGGACTTCCGCTACTACTACTTTCACAATTGCATCTACGATGACGTCTACCAGGACATGGAGAGGCAGGAGAAGGTGAGTACCGACCTGCTGCTGCGGACGCTGGAGCCCGACTACAAGTTGCTGCTGGTGGGAGACGCCGCCATGGCGCCCAGCGAGCTGATGGAGAGGTACGGGGCCATCAACTACTACCAGCGCAACGAGTCACCGGGGGTGGTGTGGATGAAGCGGATAGCCGAGCATTTCACACACAGCGTCTGGATGAACCCCGAGGAGCCGCGCCTATGGGGCCAGCCCTCCGTCCGCCTCATCGGGAAGCTCTTTCCCATGTTCCCCCTTACCCTGGAGGGCCTGGGGCAGGCGGTCAAGAGACTGGTGGTGAAGTCCGGCTAATACTCAAGATCGTTTACTAATGTCATTTCATAAAATACTTGACGAGCCACTGAGCTATTTTTAGTTGGAGTCCATCGGAGAAGCCTGCCCCTTCAACTTTCACCGCGCCAGATGTGTAGGCCGCCATAAGATTCATCTGCTTCTTCACAACCTGCTCGAAGGTCCTGTAGGAATCCACTTTTATGTTCACCGTGGCGCCACTGACGACGCCGGTGCCGGCATCTTTGAGCTCATAGTTATCAATCACCATGTACAGATGTTCCGGGTTCTCTTTATCGGCGGCTACGGCTATGGTTATGTTGGCCCGGGCATTCCTGAATTCCGCCAGAGCCATTGCCCTGATCTCATCGCGCAGCTTGATCTTCTCCGGATCAGGTTGAAACAGCCACAGCACCGCATCCTTGATCAGACCAAACATAGAAGGTGTAAGACCGCTGAACCGCGGAGTCATGCTCAGTTCAGCCAGTTTCCCTCTTGCGAAGCCGGACATATTATCCACCAGGCCATTTCTGAAGTCCTCATTATGGATCTTCTTGCGAAGATCGGTCAGGATCTTCTGCGCGTCGACGTTGCTGGGAATACTCCCATGTTCAGCTTTCACATCAAATACCCCATCCACACCATCTATCTTCGCTCCCTTCAAAGGGACAGTCCCATCACCTTCTTTGTTTACCAATTTAGATAGACGAAGCACTGGCTTGGCCAGCCCGACGTCTTGAAAACGGTAGGTGAAGGCCTGGACAGTCTCCTGGTCAATGCCCCTGATCATGTAGTATTTCACCAAAGGATACCTATCGACGAAGTCGCCCAGTTCCTTGTGAAAATCTATGCTTTTGCGTGCGAAATCTCTGTTGGGAAGGCCGTAACGATACTTGTAGGGTTTCGCTGCCTTTTCTCCAAGCGCCCATCTGATCGTCTCCGCGGCCAAGTAATGATCATACTCCTGTATGCTGATCCAGTCCTCGGTGTTTATCTTGTCAATGCCCCAGATTTCCTTGCCAAGCTTTTCCTCCACAAGAAAGGGGTAATCAGGTAGAAGCTGGTAGCCCCCTTCCCAGTTCCCTGAAATTTCCCACATCCTGGTGTTGGTCAGCTTCAAATTGCCAAAATTGTAGCCATCCGTCATGGCATAGAAGGGCATGGGCGAACCATGATGTGGCGTCCCCATGAAGACGACTGCCGCCACCTTCTTGGCCATGTTCGGGTCTTTCATGTAGAGCCTGGCCTGCAGGCCGCCCATGCTATGCCCGACCAGGATCACCTTGTCGCTCTTGGTCTGTTTGAGCACGGCATCCACCTTCTTGTCCAGGAGCACGGTCCACCGTTTATTGTCCTGTCTGAAATCATACGGAAAATCAAAGAACACCTTTCCGGATCCGGATGGGTTATCATTCAACTTATACCCTTCTTTTTCCATGTAATCATAAAACCCCTGGTATATCGGAAAGAATCGCAGGTCTTCTGTCACTCCTACCTTATGAAAGAATAGGGGGCCAACTCCTGGCAAGGCGCTCAGCGCGAAGGTGACAAGGGGGCCTGAGACCGGGTAGACATCTCCGAGTCCATGTTTCACCGTATCGGTGGCGATAGCTCGTACGCCATGTGTGGGTGTCCGCCCATCCTCTTTCAGCGCCAGTACCTTAAAAGCCTCATCACCTACTGATAAACTCCCCGGCCATGCATTGATCGTACCCTCTCCCTGGACATCAAGCGTGGAACCGGCCATGCCGGGGATGAAGATGATCGGATATTGTCTGCTGTCCACCACCGTGTAGCCGTTAGCCTGTCTTACCAGCGCATAGGTGGCGGCCGGTTGCGAAAGTAAAAGGGAAACAAGGAGTAAGGCAAGTATTGCTTTCGCGCTAATCAATCTCTTCATGGCATCTCCTTTCACGCCTCCAACCACAGCAAGTCGAATACCCATGATTTTCTAACACAGCCATGCATGTAAGATTGTCAATGAGTTACCGCCGTCCGCCATTCCATCTCTGGCTGATCCGGGGTAACGTCAGCCGATTTCGGTTGAGCTACGGAGCCAGTGTCATTCTGAGGAGCGAAGCGACGAAGAATCCGTAGTCGCCGCTGGGGGGCGGATTCTTCACTTCGTTCAGAATGACAGCCAATGAGTTAGCTAACGAAGCGTTAGATACACCACACTAGGTCCGGCTCACGAAATGAAGGGCGAGAACATGTCCCTCATAAGCGATGGGGACCATTATCATTCTGGCCTTAATTAGCTCGCCTGTGGTCTTGTTCTTGACCTTAATGTTCAGACTGCTGGCAATCAGCTTTTCCGTGGCATTCCCATAGGCCGAAACTACCGCCGGCTGGCTGGCCTCATCAACATCGTCCAAGGGTGTTTCCATAGCAACCCACTCCTTGACCGACTTGTAGCCGACCAGCGTGGCAAAGTTCTTATTGCAGGTCTTGTGAGTGTCATCGAGATAGATGTAGATGGCTTGTCCTGATTTTTCCAGTATGGGCTTGAATTGCTCCGAGATTCCTTTTATTAGGCCCACGTGATGTTGCTCTTGCGTCATTGCCTTTTCCTCCTCTAACTGCCGGTCAAGTCTGCCAGCAATTATACACCTTATGGTACCCCTGGGCGAGGGGCCCGTGACAGGAACTCCGTAGGAGGAGGGGGATTGACACCATAACGTGAGGGGAATAAACTTCGTCACCCGTCCGGGGTCGGTCAATGTCCATGGAACGGTTGGAGTGTGGACTTTGGTGAATGGCAGGATACCGTCACGTGTCAGAAATACAGCGTTGCTTGGAAAGAGCGTCGTGAACTTCTGGTCGCACTATTTTGGCAACAGACGCTTTCCAAAGGATCAGGAATTCTATGTCGTTTACACCAGCCTGGACCACAGCATCCCCTTTCAGCCGGATTCAACTCTTGGCTACTGGCTTATCAATCTCAGGCTCATGCCGGCTTCAGCAAGATTAGCAGGCCCGGCGTGTCGCGGGTCCTTTGATGCTATCATGCGTGCATATGTGGACATTGCGAAGGAGGGGGCTGCTGCATTCAGGGAAGTACCGACGATCATGCCTCATTTGACTGAGCATGTTGGACACTCATTGCACGCGGCCCAGACACTGCTACGACCAATTAACTGCTGTCCCTCCCTGCATACGGCAACTCCTTTCTTTGCATACAACCTGGGCGCACATTACTTTCCTGAAAAGGAACCGGAGCTGCGGAGACACGTCGGCGATATCGTATCGCTCGTTATCAGGGCGAAACTCCATGCTATGATTGATATTGCATTCGGCCTGTTTCTTGCAAAGAGAGTATGTCAAGGTAAGCTCGGCCTGGGCTTTTGTGATTTGGAGTCGTTCTTCACTCAGGAACAAAAGAGCAAGGACAAAATCCCGTATGAGCACATTTACAGGATGTACCACGAGATTAACGAACTGGAAACAGCCATGGGGGGGGAGGAAGTCAGCTTCGCAGGGGTCATGGAGCGCTATTTTCAAGAAATAGGTTTGCCCCGCGTTAAGCGAGAACAAAGTAACTGCCTCTATGACCTCGAACAGAAAGCGCTCGTCTGTGCGCCCGAGCTAAGAGTTGGGAAAGGGCTGTTCTAGTATCGGGCCGCTGAAGCGACGGCGCCTATGGGTCGCCGTCGCATTTCGCCAGGGGAGCGAGTGAATCCCCTGGCCGGTGCGCTCGCCCCGTAATCGAAGCCTTCCAGCGTCCGGCGCTGCATGGGCGAGTTAAGAAGATGCTCAAGGGCGCGCACCATGGGCGTATCCTCACTGGTCACGAATGTGAAGGCGTCGCCGGTCTTGCCGACCCGCCCTGTGCGGCCGATGCGATGGATATAGGCGTCCGTACTATCGGGCATATCGTAGTTTATGACGTGAGAGATATCCAGAACATCAAGGCCGCGAGAGGCAATATCGGTGGCCACCAGTACCTTGAATGAGCCGTCGCGGAAGCCGTCGAGTGCAGTCTGACGCTGGTACTGTGACAGGTTGCCTTGCAGGCAAGCCACCCGGAAGCCCGCTCTCCCCAGTAGCTGCGCAACATGCTCGGCACGGTACTTGGTACGCGTGAATACGAGCACCGACTCCGTCTTGGTCTTGCGCAAGAGCTCCTTTAGCAGCGCAGGCTTGAGGTCCTGTCTAACCGGATACAGGGCATGTGACACCGTTGCCGCCGGCAGCGTACGGCCGATCTGCACGGTGACCGGCTCGCGCAGGACTTCCTGCACCAGTCGCCGGATGTCATCGGGCATGGTGGCCGAGAAAAGCAATGTCTGCCGTGGCTTTAACATGCACTTCAGGATGCCCCGGATATCGGGCAGAAAACCCATGTCGAACATCCGGTCCGCCTCATCGATGACGAGCACTTCCACGTTTGATATGTCGATGGTGCCCTGCCAGAGGTGGTCGAGCAACCGGCCGGGGCAAGCAATGACGATTTCGACGCCATCACGCAGCTTTCGAAGCTGCTGGTCCATGCTCACCCCGCCATAGATGGCCATGCTCCGCAGCCCGGTCTTCTGTCCCAATTCGGTTGCCGCCTCATAGGTCTGCTCGGCCAGTTCGCGCGTGGGAGATATTACGAGGGCGCCGATGCGCCCCCTCGGGCACCGCAGTAAACGTTGTAAGATCGGCAGCACAAAGGCCGCTGTCTTGCCGGTCCCGGTCTGCGCCAGACCAATCAGGTCACGGCCCTGCATGATTGGAGGAATCGCTTGAAGCTGGATTGGCGTCGGTGTTACGTAGCCGAGCGCCTGCACGCCAGTCATGATGCTCGGATGAAGATTAAAGGACTCGAAACTCACTAGAACTCCTTAGCAAAATATCGCGTTGTGTGTCTCCCCCATGGGAGAGGCTACTCAATTGATGTGCCATGTTTAGTATCTTCTGCCGCCGCCGCCGCCCCTATCGTACCCACCGCCACCGCTCTTCCTGCCTCCTCCGTAGGAGCCGCCGCCCCTGTCGTCAGTGCGCGGTCTAGCTGCACTAACAGTAAGCGACCGGTCCTTCAAAGTCTTGCCGTTCAGGCCTGTCATGGCCGCCTGGCCCTCTGAGACTGACGGCATTTCGACAAACGCGAATCCCTTTGATCGCCCGGTAAACTTGTCGGTTATGACACTTACAGAATCAACCTTCCCAAAAGCAGCGAATTCAGCCCGCAGTTCCTCTTCAGTCACGTCGAAGGATAGGTTGCCTACATATATTTTCACGTTCAACTCCGTTTCATTTTCCCGAATTTGGTTTCTCTTACTTCGCTCAATATCTCTCCCGGCGCCTTCTTCTAGCGGCTTTTCTTGCCTTTATCCGAGCAGCCTCACCCTTGGATATGAAATGGTTGTGGGCCTTTGCCTCGCGCAAGACGCCGCTCATCTGCACAGTCCTTTGGAAACGCTTTATCAAGGACTCCTGTGTTTCGCCTTCGCGCAGATGTACTTCGATTGACATAGCACCTCAACCATTCTAGAGGCATACACAAGCTGGCAACCGCCAGCTTGTGTATGCTCTCAACGTCAGACCGCCACTAGCGGCTGACTCTGACTTTGCTGTAGCAAGCGCTACAGTACACCGGCCTACCACTTCGTGGTTCGAAGGGTACTTCGGTGTCCTTGCCGCACTCGGCGCACTTCACCGGGAACATCTGCCGCTGGGACGTCTGGCCGTAACCACCGGTCCCGCCGCGCTCTGTTTTCCTGGTCTGGCGACAAGTGGGGCAGCGCTTGGGCTCATTAGTGTAGCCCTTGGACTTGAAAAACTCCTGGTCTTCAGCGCTGAAGGTAAAGGTAGCCGCACAATCGGCACATTGGAGTGACTTGTCCTGTAAACTCATTGGATGACCTCCTCTCTTTTAAGATTCAGTTAGAGTTCGGGTCACCCAATACTCGGTGAAATCGGAGGAATTCCGAGAAGTATGAGAACCTAAACTTAAACTATGACAGAGGCACTATACACTAAACCGGCCAACTTTACAAATAGTTGTATCTGAAGGCGCCGGACCGCAAGCTGGCGGTGAAGTCCTGGAGAGTGGTGCCCCTGGGGCGACTCGAACGCCCGCAAATGGCTTCGGAGGCCAGTGCTCTATCCAACTGAGCTACAGGGGCACAGGTTAATTATAGACTGTCGGTGTGCCACGAACAACAGCCGGATATCCGCGTCAAGCCTCCTGGGCGCGCTCCGTTCTTTCGGTTATAATGGGGAGGTGAGCACGGAATCCCAGGTCTTCTATCGCAAATGGCGTCCCCAGACCTTCGCTGAGCTGACCGGCCAGGAGCATGTCACCCGTACCCTGCTCAATGCGCTGCAAACCGGTCGCGTAGCCCACGCCTACCTCTTCTGCGGCCCGCGGGGCACGGGCAAGACCAGCACCGGCCGCATTCTGGCCAAGGCGGTGAACTGCCAGAGCGGTGGCAAGGGCGAGCCGTGCAACACTTGTGACATTTGTGTGTCCGTCAACGATGGCCGGGCACTGGACCTGGTGGAGGTTGATGCCGCCAGCAACCGGGGTATTGATGAGATCCGCGAGCTCAGGGAGAGGGTGAAGTTCGCTCCGCACCTCGCCCGCAAGAGGGTCTACATCATCGATGAAGTGCACATGCTCACCGATGCGGCCTCGAACGCCCTGCTGAAGACCCTGGAGGAGCCGCCTCCCTACATCATGTTCATTCTGGCCACCACCGAGCCGCATAAGCTCCTGCCAACCCTCCTCTCTCGATGCCAGCGGTTGGATTTCCACCGCATTTCCCAGGTGGATGTCGTCTCCCGTCTGGCTTTTGTCAGTATGAAGGAGGGCATAGAAATCAGCTCCG
>JAENJB010000164.1 GCA_016844565.1 Dehalococcoidia bacterium | reverse complement strand
TGAGCAGAAGCTGGTTTACCATCTCGAGGTCGGACTTGGCCTCACCCGGAGGCTCGCTACATCTATAGCGCCATTGCACTAAGCGGCCGCTATTGCTGAGGCTGCCCTCTTTTTCCATCGAGGCTGCTGCAGGAAGCAGGAAGACCTCGGTCTTTATGTCGGCGGGGTTCACCCCCGGTCTCTTCCAGAAAGTGGCAGTTTCCGTCTCCCACAGGTCGGCTACCACCATCCAGTCCAGCTTACCCAGAGCACGGCGGCATACATTGAGGTCGGGGCTGGATACCGCCGGGTTCATGCCCCATATCAGGAGACCCTTTATGGTCCCGATGTCCATGGCTTCAAAGATGGCGATCCATGAGTTGTTGGTGCTGCTCTTCGGCAGGTATTGATAGGCAAACTCGTTTTCCTTGGTTGCGGCGTTGCCCCACCAGGCCTTAAGCAGGCTCACGAAGTACTTGGGATAGTTTTGCCACCAGTTAACGCTCATGGGATCTTTGGAGACCGGCGTATTGACGGTGAGGTACTTGGCCAGGCTATCGTTCACATTCTGAGGTGCTTTGAGGTAGCCGGGCAGAAGGTGGAACAGTATGGCCTGGTCGGTGGAGCCCTGTACATTGGACTCTCCCCGCATGGCGTTGATGCCGCCTCCAGCCAGGCCGATGTTCCCCAGCAGGAGCTGAAGAATGCTGTACGCCCGGATCATCTGTGATCCGTTGGTATGCTGGGTGGTGCCCATGGAGTACATGATGGTCCCGACCTTGCCGCGTTTGCCGGTGGCGGCGAACGCCTGACAGACCTTGAGGAAGGTCTCTTTGGGAGTGCCTGTAGTCCTGGAGACGGTATCGGCATCATAGCGCGAGTAATGTCTCCTCAGAAGCTGGAAGACGCTTTGCGGGTCCTTGAGGCTGCTGTCCCTTCTGGGAATCCCTTTCTCATCCAACTGATATTGCCAGGTACTCTTGTCAAAGCTTCTCTTCGTTGCGTCATAGCCGGAGAAAAGTCCATCGCGGAAACTGTAGTTGGGATTCACCAGAATAGAAGCGTTGGTATACTCCCGAACATACTCCATATTGAAGTCCTGCGGGCTGGTTTCCATGTTGTCCAGCACGTACTTGATCATGCCGCCAATGAAGGCGACATCGGTGCCCGACCTCATGGGAGCGTAGATGTGGGCCTTGGCGGCGGACTGGGTGAAACGGGGGTCAACGACGATGAGCGTGGCCCCTTTATCGATCGCTTTGGTCACCCACTGGAAGGCGATGGGATGCTGTTGCGCGGCATTGCTGCCGATAATCATAATGCAGTCGCTGTTGGCGAGGTCGTTCCAGTGATTGGTCATGGCGCCCCGGCCGAAGGCCTCCCCCAGGGCCGCCACGGTGGAGGAGTGGCAAAGGCGAGCTTCATGTTCGAGCCAGACCAGCCCCAGGGCGCGCGACATCTTGGTGATCAGGTAGCACTCCTCGTTGTTCTGAGCCGAGCCGCCCAGGCTGGCAATGGCGTCGGTCCGGTTCACCAGGTAACCGTCCTTGTCCTTGCTCACCCAGTTCGCGTCACGTGTTCGCTTGACCCGCTGCGCAATCTGCTCCAGCGCCCAGTTCCAGTCCTTCTCCTCCCACTGGCTGGTGCCCGGTGCCCGGTAGAGGACCTTCTTCAATCGCCGGTCGCTGTTGGCTATCTGAACGATGGCATTGCCCTTGCTGCACAGGGCCCCCTGATTGATCGGGTTGTCGGGGTCTCCCTCTGCGTTAACGACCTTTCCGTCTTCAACGGCCACCCTGATGCCGCAGCCTACCGAGCAGTAGGGGCAGATAGTGAGCTTGTCTCCTATCTTGTTCTTCAGTGGAATCTGCTGCGCACGGTCCCCGGCGGTATCGACGGCGGGGACGTCAAGGAGCGTCAAGCCGACAGCGCTGCCGCCTGATAACTTCAGGAAATCCCTGCGGTTCAGTTTCATCCTGCCTCCTTAATCGGGACCTTGGCGCTATGACATCGCCTTTCGGAACGTGGGCCCTCTCATTTCGAAGACTGCTCTTGCCCGCCTGCCCGTTGTCGTGTTACCAGGAACCAGAACGCGAGGAATGCCAGGTTGAAGATGATGGCGATGATGTACTCCCATCCCTTAATGTAGAGTGCCACAGCATGCGGGTTCATTTTTCGTCCTCCTTCGCTATTGAGATACTCACTAATGTTCATCCGGGTAGTCCGGATGCTTGCGCAACACAGGCATCCGGTTCACTATCCACCTGAAGCTGAGCAAGAAAACGGTGATGATGGTAATGCTGACCATGATCTCGGTCCATCTCGGAAGGTAACGGTCGGGGACATTCCAGTTGAAGGCAATGATGGAGACATTGAAACGGTTCAATGCAATGCCCAGGACGGTCAAAATGCTGGCTACGCGAACCAAGCCGACGCTGCCTTTCTGTGCGCCCCATAGGAAAAGGAAGCACGGCAAAAGGACGCCTCCCAGCACCTCTACCAGGAACCACTGCCCCATCGGTGTACCCAGGAGGGCCCACTGGCCCTCATGGATCACGCTTATGACCTTCAGCCAGAAGTAGACAAACAGGACGACTGCGGCTGCCTTGCCGAGGCCCAGGGTGAGCGTCTTCATCTTTTCTTTGGGGTCATTGGATATTTGCCCGTTGAAGATTCTGTGGGAGAGCATGCCTTCAAATATCACCATAGACAATCCCGCCGCAATGCTGGATACGAAGAAAAGTATCGGAATTAATGAACAATACCAGAGCGGATGAAGCTTGCCCGGGGCCAGGAGGAAGAGGGCGCCAAGGGCCGACTGGTGAAGTGTCGAGAGCATCACTCCGAAGATGGTGAAGCCCAGGGTCAGCCTTGTGGCTACTCTCCGCCAGGTCTTCCAGCCAAGCCACTCGAAGACGGCCGGAGAAAACTCCACAAACTGGCAGGTGAGATAGAGTAATACGTGCCAGGCCACCAGGAACATAACGGAGGTCACACCGAAGTAGAATAATATAGGATAAGGCAGGCGCCACGGCTTGCCCAGGTCGAAGAGAATGCCGATTACCGCGAAGAAGTAACCCAGAAGGCCGGTCAGGATAGCCGCTCTGACCAGGGGCCGGTACTCATCCAGGCGGAAAATATAGACCGCCGAGGCCAGAGTATAGCCACCGGCCGCCAGGGCCACGCCGACGAGGACATCGAACCCGATCCATAGACCCCACGGCGAGGTGTCCGAGAGGTTGGTGACGGCGCCGAGGCCCTGCCAGTAGCGGAGGAACGCTATGGGCACCCCCACCGCTATTATGGCAGCGGCTACGATATTGAACGGCGTTATCAGGGACGTGAGATACTGCGAAAGCGGCTGTCCCA
>JAENJB010000163.1 GCA_016844565.1 Dehalococcoidia bacterium | reverse complement strand
GATAGCCCGCAAAGCAGCCGGCAGATGATTTGAGGAATAGCTCGACTGCTCTCAGTTGTCACTTGATGGACAGGCTGTAGTTGTGGGCCGTTGCGCATTGTTGTATACTACGCGTTCGTTGGGGGGTGGTTGCCAGAGACAGCAGGCGCCCGAAGGGGCTCAATGATATGCCTGCCCAGGCGAGAAGACCGGGGTGTGATTGGTGTGAAGGTCTTCGCCTGTGTGGCGAAGGCCTTTTTTGTTGGGGCTGAAGGCCAGGGGGACAGATTGGTTCTCCCCATATGGATGCGGGAGAAGAGGTCTCAACAGCACTAGGGGCGCAGAGATTGCTTCGCCCTCCCGAACAGGTGGGATGGGCTCGCAATGATAGAAGAAGGCGCGGGAAAGAGGGGGATGGGAGGGTGAGAATGACGGAGGTGGGGGTACGGATTGCTTCGTCCCGATTGCATCGGGGCTCGCAATGACAGGTATAGGGGTGAGATAAGATGCCTACAGAAAAGAAGATAGAGAACGTTAAGGCCCTGCAGGAGCTGCTGTCGAAGAGCACCATCGCTGTCGTGGCGGACTACCGCGGCCTTCTGGCGGCTGAGATGATGCCGCTGAGACGGCGGCTGCGCGAGCAGGGGATAGATTTCAGGGTGGTGAAGAATACCCTGACCTTGCGGGCGGCGAAGAACGCCGGGAGGGCCGGAGGCGAGGCGTTGCTGGTGGGGACCACCGCGGTTGCCTTTGGGCACGGCGAAGTGGTGGATGTGGCGAGGATTCTCACGGAGTATATCCGCAGCTCCAAATCGGTGCTGCGCATCAAGGGCGCCCTCATGCCGGAGGGGGCTCTTAGCCCCGAGCAGGTTTCTGTTCTAGCTTCCCTGCCGGGTAGGAAAGTCTTGCTGGCCCAGCTTGTCGGCAGACTGAAGTCGCCGCTGGCATCTCTCGTTTTCGTGCTCAGCGCTAATATGGTGGGGTTGGCTGGTGTGTTGCGGGCCAGGATGAAACAACTGGAAGAAAAGTCGTAAGACCAGGAAGAAGAGCCCTGAATATAGTTGACCGGGTAATTAGAGAAGGAGGCATGAGATGACCAAGGAAGAGATGATCGCTGCTATCAAGGGGATGACGGTTCTGGAGCTGGCTGAACTGGTGAAGGCTCTGGAGGCGGAGTTCGGGGTCAGCGCAGCAATGCCTGTTGCTGCTGCCCCTGCCGCTGGTTCGGCCCAGAAGGCAGCCGCCCCCGAGGCCGAGGAGAAGACGGAGTTCACTGTCATCCTTAAGGAGATCGGGCCTAACAAGATCAACGTCATCAAGGCGGTCCGTGAAGTGACCACTCTGGGGCTGAAAGAGGCCAAGGACCTGGTGGAAGCGGCGCCCAAAGCGGTGAAAGAGGGAATCGCCAAGGCCGAGGCCGATACGATAAAGCAGAAGCTGGAAGCTGCCGGCGCAACCGTAGAGATGAAATAGTCTACTCGCCGACCAGTCTACGCGTGGCGAAGAGTCCGTATCTTCCTCGAGGGGGTACGGATTCTTCGTCGCTTCGCTCCTCAGAATGACAGTTGGGGCAAACGCTCTCTCTCAGATACTCTCAGTGTTGTGAGCGTGCCCGCGTAGGGGTATAATCTACCCGGTTTCTTTCTCCTTTCCCATGCTTTTCTGGCAATTCGACTGCGAAGGAGGTCCTCATGAGTGTTCTTGATGACCTGGAGCAAAGGAAGGAAAAGGTGAGGCAGATGGGGGGGGAGAAGGCGGTTGAGGATCAGCACAAGAGCGGGAAGTGGTCGGCGCGGGAGAGGGTGGAGTACTTTTTCGACCCGGGTACTTTCACCGAAGTTGGTCTCTTCGTAAAAAACCGGACAACTGCTTTTGGGATGGACAAGAGGGATGTGCCCGCGGAGGGGGTGGTGACCGGATTCGGTAAGGTGAACGGCCGGCTGGTGATGGTTGGGGCGGAGGACTACACCGCCATGGCAGGCACTTTCGGCGAATATCACGGCAAAAAGTTCTCACAGGCCATTGACCTGGCCAAAGATATGGGCATTCCCTTCGTGGGGATGAACGATTCGGGTGGGGCCAGGTTGCAGGAGGGGATAGACACGCTGCAGACCTATGCCTGGCTGTTCCGTTCTCAGATTCTAGCTTCCGGCATCATCCCGCAGATAGCCTTGCTCCTGGGGCCCTGCCTCGGGGGGCAGGCCTATCATCCAGTCATGCAGGACTTCGTCTTTCAGTGTGAGAAGACCGGCTTCATGGGAATCGCCGGGCCGGCGTTTGTGAAGACCCAACTCGGGGAGGAGATTGATCTGGAGACTCTCTGCGGCATCCACGCCCATGCGGTGAAGTCCGGGCAGACGCATGTGGTCGGGAAAGACGAAAAGGACTGTCTCGACAAGACCAGGGAACTGCTCAGCCTCTTGCCTTCCAATAACAAAGAGAAGTCTCCATTGGGTGAAACCGGCGATGACCCGGAGAGAACAGACCCGGCGTTGAACACGCTCGTCCCTGATGAGCAGTTCCTGCCTTTCGACATGCATGACATCATCCACAGCATCGTTGACAACGGGTACTTTTTTGAGATACTGAAGAGCCATGCTCGAAACGTCATCATAGGCTTCGCCCGATTCAACGGCCGGACGGCCGGGGTGGTCGCCAGCCAGCCTAACTGGGCCGCCGCTGCCATTGACTGCGATGCGGCGGACAAGGTGGCGCGCTTTGTGAGGTTCTGCGACCTCTTCGGCATACCGCTCGTAAATATCCATGATACTCCCGGGTACCTGATAGGTTCCGAACAGGAGTGGAAGGGCATACTGCGCCACGGGGCCAAGATGCTCTATGCATATATTGACGCGACGGTGCCCAAGGTGACCGTCATCGTGCGCAAGTCCTATGCGGGCGCTTATCTGGGCATGTGCTGCAAGGACACGGGCGCCGACTTCGTTTTCGCCTGGCCGGGCGCGCGGGTCACCATCGTTGGCGCCGAGACGGCAGCTAGTGTCATCTTCGCCAAGGAGATAAGGACGGCGACGGAGCCGGAGAAGGTAAAGGCGCAGAGAATAAAGGAGTACCGCGACCTGTATGAGAATCCCTACCGGGCTGCTGAGCGGGGCTACATAGATGAGGTAATCAGGCCGGAGGACACCCGCAGGTACATCAATCGTGCGCTGGATGTTCTGGCCAATAAGACAGTGTCCCGGCCCTGGAGAAAGTACTCGAATATCAACCTGTAGGTGGAGGGGTTATTCGTGAGCAGGTTTCTCTCCCCCGCAAGGGGGGACCCGTCAAGGGAGAGGAAATTGGGGGGCTGAAGGCGGTTCAGTGCACAGTTGCTATGGAACTGATTCCAGCTATTGACCTCAAAGACGGCCGCTGTGTACGTCTCTATCAGGGTGATTATCGCCAGGAGACGGTGTACTCGGATGACCCCGTGGCTGTTGCTCTCCACTGGCAGTCTCTCGGTGCGCCACGGCTGCATCTGGTCGACCTGGATGGCGCTGTCGCGGGCGAGCCAGTCAATCTGGGAGTCGTCGCCGACATAGTCCGGCGGACATGGATTCCTCTCCAGTTCGGCGGCGGCATCAGGAGTATTGCTGTCATCGACAAGCTGCTTCGACTGGGACTGGAGCGGGTGGTCCTGGGGACGGTGGCGGTGGAGCAGCCCGATTTAGTCAGAGAGGCTTGTGAGCGGTTCGGCGATGCCGTTGTGGTGGGCATGGATGCGCGAAAGGGCTTTGTCGCTGTGCGAGGATGGCAGGCGGACACACAGCTCCGGGCGGCGCACCTCCTCAGCAATCTGGCTGACGCGGGAGTGGCCCGCATCATCTACACCGACATCGAGCGGGATGGGACGCTCACGGAGCCGAACTATGAGGCGATAGCCGAGCTGATGGCAAGGACGAAGATGGCTGTTATAGCTTCAGGCGGAATTTCATCCTCGGAGCATCTTCGACGCCTGTCGAGGTTGGGAGTGGAGGGCGCCATCATAGGTAAGGCCCTTTATGCCGGCATTCTGGATTATCAGGCGGCCGCCAGAGAGCTAGGGCAATAGTGACGGGGCAATCTTGCTGACCAAACGCATCATTCCTTGTCTGGATGTCACCGGTGGCAGGGTGGTGAAAGGTGTGAGCTTCGTGAAGCTTCGGGATGCCGGCGACCCGGTGGAGATGGCCAGCTTCTATGACCGGGAGGGGGCCGATGAGCTGGTGTTCCTGGACATCACCGCGTCATCGGACAAGCGTAATATTATGGTCGAGGTGGTGGAGAAAGTCTCCAGGCAGGTGTTCATCCCGCTTACGGTAGGAGGTGGTTTGCGGACCGTGGACGACATGAGAAACATCTTGAACGCCGGTGCGGATAAGGTGGCCATCAACACTGCCGCTGTGTTAAATCCGGCGCTTATTGAAGAGGGCGCCGCCAGATTCGGGAGCCAGTGCATAGTGCTGGCCGTTGATGCCAGGAGAGTTGAAGGGAAGGCGAAAAGGGGCAAGGGCAAACTGGCCTTGACCGGCGGGTCCCGATGGGAAGTTCATACTTACGGCGGACGGCAGCCCACTGGTGTGGATGCTGTGAAATGGGCCGTGGAGGCTGTCAGGCTCGGTGCGGGGGAGATCCTGTTGACCAGCATGGATGCCGACGGCCATCAGACGGGGTATGATCTGGAGCTCAACCGGGCTGTGTCGCGGGTGGTGGGCGTGCCGGTAATCGCCAGCGGAGGCGCGGGCTCACTCGCCCATCTTTATGATGCCCTGGTAACCGGCGAGGCTGATGCCGTGCTGGCGGCCAGCATTTTCCACTATGGGACCTACTCCATCCGCCAGGCCAAGGTCTACCTGGCGGAAAGGGGCATCCCGGTAAGACTCTGATGCTTTCGGTCGATGCTGTAGAGGGATTCTTCGTTCTGCTTCGCGAACTCAGAATGACAACATGAACAAAGAGGTTGAATAACATGCTGAAATTCGATGAAAAGGGCCTGATCCCCGCAGTAGCCCAGGACAGTCGGACAGGGGAGGTGCTTATGCTGGCCTACATGAATGAAGAGGCCCTCCGGCGGACGCTGTCCAGCGGCGATGCGTGGTTCTACAGTCGGAGCCGGCAGGAGCTGTGGCACAAAGGAGCCACATCAGGGAACTTCCTGAGGGTGAAGGCGGTCTACGAGGATTGTGACGGGGATGCTGTCTTGCTTCAGGTGGAGGCGGAGGGCCCGGCATGCCACACGGGCAACCGGACCTGCTTCTTTCAGAAACTCGAGGCCGACCAGCCGGAGAAGTAACCGGGCGCTAGGCTATCTTGTAGCGCCTCTTGAAGCGTTCCACCCGGCCGGCGGTGTCGACTATGCGATACTCCCCGGTGAAGAAGGGGTGACAGTGGCTGCAA